>JAYTTG010000572.1:0-10996 GCA_043745175.1 Microbacteriaceae bacterium | reverse complement strand
CAGCGTCAGAGGGTAGAGATCCAACGGTCGAGTCGTTGTCGCAGAAGCGCTGGCGTGAGCGCGGTACGGTCGATGCCGTCGTAGTTGGGCGCCCATGTCTCGACGGCTGAAGAGGCTTGCGCTGCCGCTTGCACATCCCACAAACTGATGTCTGCAAAAGCGCCCCCACTGAGCCGCTCGTAATGGGTGAGGAAAGTATTGGCTGCATCCGTGGAGCCAAGCAGGATCAGGTCGAGACGACACCACGCCAGGTCGACGCCGCGCGGGGCATCACGGGCACCTGACCGATCGACAACACCGACGAGTTCGTCACCATTCCATAGAGTATTTCCGGACCAGAAGTCGTAATGGCTGAGAACCCGATCGGTCCGATCGAGGAGTTGCCATTCACCACGCGCCCGCTCCGCGATGGAAGTATCACCGCCGGGTGGGCGCTGAGGTTCGGGACGGAGTCCAGTGCCATCGAGGGCATGTATGGCTGAAAGCGCTTCCGCCATTTCACCGGCGATTGAATCCAGAAGCAGAGTCGGCAGCGGGGCGCTGCCGCGGATGGCGGACGTGATGATCAGCGGCTGTTCCAACGCCGAATCATAGGCAACGAGTCGCGGAACCACTGCGCCCAGTGGAATGAGGCGGTCAAGAATCTCGGCTTCCCGAACGACAGCGTCGTCTCCCACCGGAAACTGGCGCAAAACATATTCGATCTCACCATCGGTGACGAGCAGGGTCAGTGCGTGCTGACCGCCGGGTAATGCACGGACAAGCCTCAAGGATCTCCCCAACAAATGTGAACCAGAGACCACCAACGGTGATAATTCATCAGCCCTTCGATACTCCATGTTGTTAGGGTATGGGCACTGACAGGTCACTGAGCGGGTCACGACGAGCCCCGTACCCACAGGCGAACGATCGGCGGGACGCGTCCCTGCTCCGAGGGTGGATCACTCTGCGGGCGCTTTTGCCTGTCAGCGGTGGGGTGGTGACGCGATTCGCCTCGCTGCTTCGACGACGAAGCGGCGACGTGCGGCCCGTTCTGGCTGGTCGTCCGGTTCTGCACCGGTGATCATTTCGGCCAACTGAGGGACCGTCTGCCACCACGCAGCCAAGGCGATTAGGGAGAAGACGAGGTGCGCAGGATCGATCTCTGGATCGAGCAAGCCGTCGCGCTGGGCGGTAGCGAAGCGGGCCACCTTCTCCCGGTAGTGCGTCGTGCGCACTGCGGCGTGGGCGGGCGGGCTGGCCTGCAGGCCCTCCCACTGCAGCAGACGGCCGAGCTCTGGATGGGCTGCGTGGTAGTCATACGTCGCGCCGGCGAACTCACCGATGTCGTCCAAGCTAACCCCGGTGAGGTCGACGGCAGCGGATAGGCGCTCCAGCTCCGTCGTCAACACAAGTTCCCAGAGAGCCTTCTTGTCGCCGAAGTAGCTGTAGAGCCTCTCCTTGTTCACGCCCGATCGGGCTGCGATGGCGGCGACGGTAGTGCCCTCGAACCCGCGAGCGGCGAACTCTACGAGTGCGGCGTCACGAAGTCGACGCTGTGTAGCGTCGGTATCCCATGCCATCGTCACAGATTACCAACACTTGAGTTGGAGATGAGATGAATCGGGACTAAGATTCCAACCACACCGTTGGGGTTGGAGAGGAACATCATGACAGACACCGACCGTCTTCCCGCAGAGATCCGTTCACCCGAGCCGGGCTCGGTAGCGCTGGTGACCGGAGCGAATAGCGGCATCGGATTCGAAACAGCGCGACAGCTGATCGGTCATGGCGTGACCGTGTGGATCGGGGCGCGCGACCTCGACAGAGGGCAGCGCGCTGCAACTGAGCTGGGCTCTGCTGCGCATGTCGTGCAGCTCGACGTCACAAACCCGTCATCGGTCGCGGCAGCGGTGCAGCAGGTCGGCGAGATAGACATTCTGGTCAACAACGCGGGAGTGAACCCCGGCGGCGAAGATATCGACGGCACCAGCCTCGAGCAGCTGCGCGCCGCCTATGAGACCAACGTCTTCGGTCTCATCTCGGTCACGCAGGCGTTCCTCCTCGCGTTGCGGAGATCGGCTCACCCGCGCATCGTCAATGTGTCCAGCGGAACCGGATCACTCACCTGGAACAGCAGCCCAAACCCACAGTTCAACTGGGAACAGGGCAAGGGGGGCGGACTGGCCTACCGAAGCTCGAAGACCGCCGTCAACGCCATCACGATGCTGACAGCTCAGGCACTCGGCGCGAAGATCAAGGTGAATGCCCTGGCGCCAGGCCTCCGCCTCACCAATCTCATCGCCGGAATGACAGCCGGCGGCGACCCAGCCGAGGCCGCCACGGGAGCCGTGCGTCTCGCGCTGCTCCCCGACAACGGCCCCACAGGAGCCCTCTGGTCCTGGGACGGCACCCGCACCCCGTGGTAGGGGACGGCCCCGTCAACCCAACCAGCCAAGCCAAGGAACCCTCAGCGTGTGTGCCGTCTCAGGACCATAACAGGTCGGTCGAAGCGTTCCAGAGGCGCTCCGCGATTTCGGGGTCGAGTGCCCACTGCTTGACTCCATGTGGGTGGTCTGCGAGATTTGCGTCGTTCGACACGGTGTAGGCCTCCTGGCAGTCGTCGAGGTAGTGGCCACCCGTGTGGGCAAACTGGGGGGATACCGCGGCGACGATGGTGGTCGCAGTGCCCTGTTCGATCGTCTTATAGGTGAAGACGCCAGCGGCCTCAGCAGCGTTTAGCGACTCCTTCTGGTGCGTCGTGAAGTTGCGTTGGAGTCCGGTCGCGACTCCACCGGGATTGACCGAGTTGGCGACGATGCCGTCGATCGCCCATCGACGTGTCGCTTCCACGGCGAACAGGGAGTTCGCGGTCTTCGACTGGGCGTAAGCGATCTGGGGGTGGTAGCTGCGGTGTTCGAAGTGGAGGTCATCGAAGTCGATGCCGGAACGCATGTGCGCAGTCGAGCTGAGTGAAACAACTCGGGCATCCCCTCGGTTAGCCGCCCCAAGCACCAGGGCTTGATGCAGCCCGGTGCTGAGCGCGAAGTGTCCAAGGTGGTTCGTCGCGAACTGCAACTCCCACCCTTCTGCGGTCCGTTCAAGGCCCCCTGTGACCAGGCCGGCGTTGTTGATCAAAAGGTGCAGTGGACCGTTCCAGGCATCGGTGAAGCGGGCGATGTTGTTCCGGTCAGCGAGGTCCAGATGCATTATTTTTGGTCCTGTTTTGCCCGTGTGACTGGCGATGGTTTTGGCGACGGCCTCACCAGCCGATGTGTTGCGGACTGCGAGAGTCACTTCGGCGCCTGCTGCGACCAACGCGCGCGCTGTTTCGACGCCGATGCCCGACGACGCGCCCGTCACGACCGCGCGAACGCCAATTAGGTCGATGCCTTGGAGGACCTCCTCTGCTGTGCTGGATGCCGTGAACGGAGTGCAGATGGGTTCCGTCGGAGTCATAAACGCAACTATACGGAGTGATCATCGACTGTACAGTGTGGTTTCGACCACGTAGCCTCTTCGCATGGCCCGAATTGAGTCTTCTGACGAGTTAACGACGACTGGTGATCGGCGCCGTCGAGCTGACGTCCTCGAGTCCGCACTCGGCACTTTCTCCCGCTTCGGGTACCGGAAGACCTCGATGGAGGAGGTAGCGCGGGCAGCTCACATCTCCCGACCCGGCCTTTACTTCCTCTTCTCTTCCAAGGAGTCGCTCTTTCGAGCGGCGGTCGAACAGGCGTTGCGGCGGGACATTGACGCCGTTGCTCAGGCTTTGGGTGAAAACGACCGGCCGCTTCGGGATCGTCTTCTCGCATCGTTCGATCTGTGGGCTGGTCGGTATGTCGGCGGCTTCGCCCGAGAGGTCACGGTGGTCATCGAGGACAACCCGGACTTGCTTGGTGCACTTGTAGCCGGCATGCCACAACGCTTCGAGGAACTCGTCATCGCAGCCCTGACGACCCACTCTGACCCTGAGGCTGCTCGCCGTGTCGCGCAGACACTCATTAGCGCCTCCATCGGTATGAAGTATCAAGTCGATGAACGAGCCGAGTACCGCGACCGCATGACAATAGCCATCACGCTACTCGTGCGATGAGCAATACGGCAAAAGGGCCTCGGCTCCGAGGCACACCGTTGAAATAAATGCCCGCAAGCGGGACGGCGGGTTCAGCCGGTCGTTGCAACACTCGTTTGTTAGTGAGGTGTTGTCCGTGTGGTCGAAGGATGCGTTGGTTCAGAAGCGGGAACGGTTCTGGGTATTAGGCGCGGGCGACGCTGGTCCGCGACTGCTCCGAAGTGCCGATGCCGATGCTCTCGGTGGTCCGCAACCAGCCTGAAGGCGTTGCGGCGGCGCAAACCCCGAAGTCGGGGCAGAGCCGCCGTGTCCCGCTGCCCGACGCGCTGCTGCCGGTGATCCGCCGATTCGCCGAGGGCAAGAGTCCGGACGACTTGCTGTTTACCCGACCCGGCGGCGGGCAGCTGCACCGCTCGATGTTCGTCCGGCAGACGAACTGGTCGACGGTCGGCCACGGGCGCACCCTCCACGACCTGCGCCTCACCGCGGACTGCAAGTGGGTCCTTCAGGGAGTGCCGTTGACGACCGTGCAGGCGTGGCTGGGGCACAGCTCCATCGATATCGCCTCTCGCTAGCTGCACCACCTTGGCGACTTCGCCGACCGCACCGCACTGCAACTCCTCAACGACGCGGCGGCGCACCCGGTAAGCGAACGGGCCAAGCGTCTGCCCGACATTCGCAGCTTCGGATGGGATTCCGGCAGCCGTAGCGCCCCCAATCACGGCCTGAGCTGGCAGGGGGCGACCCACTTTGACCCTGAAAAGCGGGGTGATTCCGGGGTAATTCCCGGGAAGCTGAGAACGAGAGAGGCGCTGACCGGCGAGAAAATCGCAGGTCAGCGCCAATGATGTTTTGTCGGGGTAACAGGATTTGAACCTGCGACCTCTTCGTCCCGAACGAAGCGCGCTACCAAACTGCGCCACACCCCGATGCTCAAGAAACAAGCTGACCCCAAAATGGGCCCCTTCAAGAATAGCTGATATCTCGAGCAGTGAGCGTCAACATCGTCGCCTCGGGCGGGCAGGCAAACCGCACCGGTGCATAAATGGATGTTCCGAGCCCGGCCGACACGGCGAGATAGGCCGTTCGGCGAGCGTGGGTCCACAGGCTGAGACCCTTGACCTGATCCCGCGGAATATCACAATTCGTCACGAGGGCTCCATACCCGGGCACGCAGACTTGGCCGCCGTGGGTATGGCCAGCCAGAATCAGCTCAGAGCCGTAGTTCACGAGCGAGTTGAGCACGCGCTGGTAGGGCGAATGTGTGAGACCAATCGTCACCGGGTTCGGGCCGCCCGGTTCATCCCTCCAGCCCACGTTCTCGCGCATCTCGTCCATCGCTCCGGGAAGTTTCGCGAGCTTGTCCCAGCCGATGTGGGCGTCGTTGACTCCAAGGAATTCCAGGCGGGAACCCTTGATGCTCATCGCCCGCGCCGTGTTGTTGAGGTTGAGCCAGCCGAGACCCGCGAGGAAAGAGTCGAGCCGTGCCGTGTCGAGTCGCGGCTGGGAGTGCTCCACCTCCGACGGTGCGGTGAAGTACGTAAAGGGGTTCTTCGCGACCGGCCCGTGATAGTCGTTTGAACCGTGCACGAAGACGCCGGGGATGCCACGGAACGGCTCGAGCGCATACTCGACACCGTCGATGGCCCGCTCGTGCCCGAGGTTATCTCCGGTGTCGATCACCAGGTCGGGTTCATAGACAGCAAGGCCGCGGATCCATTCCTGCTTCGCTCGCTGCCACGGTGCCATGTGCAAATCTGAGAGGTGTAACACCGTCAGCGCACGCGCTCCTGGCTGCAACACGGGCACGGTGAGCGTGCGCAGTGTGAACCGATTGCGCTCGACGAGCGTGGCCCACGCGAGCGTGCCGAGCCCGAGCGCGGTGAGGGCGACAGCTGCCGAGCCGACGCGTTCGGATGCCCGGCTCACTTGGGGCAGGCCCCACCCGGATCGCTTCCATCGGGCTTGCCGTAGACGGTCAGCGTGATCGGATCGCTCTTCGAGGCGGCTGACCCGGAAGACGGGTTCGACGCCTGCACGATACACATGCTGTCGCTCTGCCCGGGGAGCGGGTTGCCCTTCGCCCATTGATAGCTGATCTTGCTTGTATCAAAACCCGCGCTGGCTATCGCTGCATCGGCCACCTGGCGGGTAAGTCCGGTCACGGTCGGCATCTTGGTGGCGAGGCTTCCGTCACTGGTGAACACCGTGATGTTCGAGCCGGAAGGAACCTTTGAGCCCGCATCGGGGTCTGTGCGTGTGATCCGTCCGGCGGGTAATCCGGAGGCCTCCGGACCGCCGTCGGTGTACTGGAACTTCAGGCTTGTCAGTAGTTTCTGAGCCTGGTCGGAGGTCTGGCCGGTGAGAGTCGGGACGATGGCGGAGGAGCCGCCCAGCATGGCAGCGGACGGGTCAGGGAATACTCGGTCGCCCTTGTAGGTGGCCGTCGCATTCATCGACTTCACCAACGACTTCATGATCGCGAATCGTGAGGAGGAGTAGTAGTTCTGACGGGTGGTGGGGTTGTTGAACTTAGCCAGGCTTATCGGAGCACTGTCGATGTTGCCGGTCCAGACCGATGATCCGACCTTCGTCGTGGTGGAAATCACCCAGTCCTGATGTCTCGTGGGGGAGGTTCCGGTCTTTCCGCCAATCGCGACGCCGTCAAACGGGTTGGCTGGGCGACTGGTCCCCCCCGTCATGCTTCCTGCCATCGCATTTGCGACTCCCGCCGCAACATCGGCGCTCACCGCCTGGTTGCAGGTGACGGGCTGTCCGGGGAGTTCCGTACCCGCGGGGTTGACGACCTTCGCAATGATGATCGGGGCGCAGTGCAAGCCGGCCGCTCCGATGGTCGCGGCCACTCCCGCCATCGTCAGCGGCGCCTGCTCGTTGGTGCCAAGGATATTCGACGGCGAGATGTTGAGTGGCTTGAAGTCGGCACGGTGTGCGCCCATGCTGACAGCCGTATCCCGGATTGCGCACAAATCCTGTTGGGTCGCCATCTGCATAAACGCGTTGTTGACGGAATCCCTGAGGGCAGATTTGACGGTCATATACGCGCCGCCTGAGCCACTGTCGTTCGCTAGCGGGTAAATGGCGGGAATTGCCCCGGGATCGCAGGGGGCGCTGAACTGTTTGGCCAAGTATGTCTGTGGACCGCGGCCGTCGACGAGGTCGTTGAGGCCGTGGCCGGTGGACAGCCAGTTCGCCAGGTCGATCACCTTGTAGGTAGATCCGGTTTCGAAACCGCTCGCTCCACCGTACGGTCCGTCGACGCTCAGGTTGTACGCCGTCGTTGTGGTGGCATCGGAGGCGGCGCCATCGTCGAAGATTTTATTCTGCGCCATTACCAGGACCTTGCCGGTGCCGATCTCGACAGTGTTTGCGGTCGCGCCCAGCTTGAACCGAGTTTCTTCCGCCGGCGCCTGGGTTTCGAGTACGGTTTGCGCCTGGTCGGTGAGGTCGAGGTCGATCGTTGTATAGATCTTGTAGCCGCCCTTGTCCCAATTGGCGCGTCGTTCGGCCGCATTGGCTCCGAGGGACTGCACGACGGGAGCGGCACCGAGGGCTACCGGGAGGTTATCCGCCGCTCTGATCGCGTTGAGCGCATAGTCGCAGGCCGCCGCTGCACTCAGGTGCGTAGCTGTGCGGCATCCGTTATTCGGAGCACTTGGCTTGACGTAGGACTCGATCGTGGTCGCGACAGCATCGTCATACTGCTTCTGAGTGATGTGCTTGGCACCGAGCATTGCGGCGAGGATCTGGTCGCGGCGCACCTTGTTGGCGGCGTAAGTCTTGGGGCTGGCGAGTCCCTGGGTGTTGGGATTCTGCACGATCGCGAGGAGACTCGCGGCCTGGGGCAGCGTGACGTCTTTCGCGTGAACACTGAAATACTGCAACGCCGCCGATTCGACCCCGTACGTCGTTGAGCCCATTCCGACGATGTTGAGGTAACCGAGCAGGACCTCTTTCTTCGTGTACGCCTTGTCGAGGCCGATCGCCAGCTTCATTTCCTTGAGCTTGCGGTCGTAGGAGAAGCCGTTGGCCTGCTTGATCGCATCGTCGCGCTGCTTGGCTTTGTTGTCTCCGGTGTAGACGGCGGTAAAGGCCTGCTGCACGAGGATGTTTTTCACGAGTTGCATGTCGAGGGTGGAGCTTCCGCTCTGTTGGCCACCCTGTCCGTTCTTGACCACGGCGCGGGCTATCGACTGCACGTCGACACCGCCATGCGTATAAAAGCGTTTGTCCTCGCCGTCGACCGCTGCCTGCTTGAGCAGGGGCGACACCGCATCCCACCCCACCACCTGACGGTTCTGCTTATAAACGGTGGCGAGGAGCACCGGCTGGCCGCCGCTGTTCGCATAAATCTGGTTTTGCTGGGCCTGCTCGCCGATCTTGATGGAGTCGGGCAGGTTCTCAAAAATATCGATGGAGCCCTGCGCCGTCATGCTCGTGACGGCGATGGCTGGTGTGACCATCGCGGTGACCAGAACGCCCGCGAGAACACTGAACCCGAGGAGGCCGAGCACCCCTCCGAGCACGCGGGACGGCTTCAAATTTTGGGCAGACATAAGATCAGGGTAAGGGATAACCGCCCTGTCAAACCTGAAGGGATGTCCGGATGACCACGTGGGAATACGTTACGACTCCACTTATCATTCACAATACCGCCGCGATTCTCAATAACTGGGGGTCCGAGGGCTGGGAGCTCGTGCAGGTCGTGACCGGGCCAGAAGGCGGCCTCGTTGCCTACTTCAAACGCGAGCGGACGGAAGCGAACTGATGCCAATCATCGCCGACCGTCTCGCTGTTTTGGGCCTCGAGGTGCCGTCGCTCGCGACACCCGCCGGCGCCTACATCCCCGCAGTGGTGAGCGGCAACCTCGTCTTCACTTCTGGCCAGTTGCCGTTCGTCGCGGGAGTGCTTCCCGCCACCGGAAAAGTCGGGGGTATCGTCTCGCCGGAGGACGCCAAGAGCTACGCAGCCACCTGTGTGCTCAACGCCCTCGCCGCGGTGCAGTTTGCGATCGGATCCCTGGATCGGGTGACCCGCATTGTCAAGGTCGTGGGCTTCGTGGCATCCGAAACCTCCTTCACCGGCCAGCCGGGAGTGATCAACGGGGCATCGGAGCTGCTCGGCGAGATCTTCGGCGATGCGGGTGTGCATGCGCGCAGCGCCGTCGGCGTGGCCGTGCTTCCGCTCGACTCTCCCGTCGAGGTGGAACTGGTCGTCGAGTTCGCGTAGACCCGATCACCTCAAGCGGTCGCTGATGATCTGCATCACCGAGGTGTCGGCGAGCGTGGTCGTGTCGCCCACGTCCCGTCCCTCCGCCACATCCTGCAGCAGCCTTCGCATGATCTTGCCGGAGCGCGTCTTCGGCAGCTCGGCGACGATGAAAATCTCGCGCGGACGGGCGATCGCCCCGATCTGCTCGGCCACGTGCACGCGAAGTAGGGCGCTCGCCGCATCGGCCGTGTGCGTCTCCGCGTGCTCGCTCCGCAGGATCACAAAGGCGACGACTGCCTGGCCGCTCGTCTCATCCGCTGCGCCGACGACAGCCGACTCCGCAACGATCGGATGTGATACAAGCGCCGATTCGATTTCTGCGGTCGAGAGGCGGTGGCCCGAGACGTTCATCACGTCGTCGACACGGCCGAGCAGCCAGATGTCGCCGTCCTCGTCGATACGGGCACCGTCGCCGGCGAAGTACTGGGGGCCATTCGGAACATCGGTGAACTTCGACCAGTAGGTCTCCCTGAAGCGCTCCGGGTCACCCCAGATTCCGCGCAGCATCGACGGCCAGGGCTCGGTCACGACCAGGAGTCCGCCGCCACCGGCCGGTACCGGATGCCCCGCCTCATCGAGGACGTCGATCGAGATTCCTGGCAGTGCGACCTGAGCTGAGCCGGGCTTGAGTGTCGTGACACCGGGCAGCGCAGAGACCATAATGGCGCCAGTCTCGGTCTGCCACCAGGTGTCGACGATCGGGGTCTTTCCCCCGCCGATCACATCGCGGTACCAGACCCAGGCCTCCGGATTGATTGGCTCACCCACGCTACCGAGCAGACGGAGGGAGCTGAGGTCGAAGTCATCCGGCACCTGTCGTCCGAGCTTCATGAACGAGCGAATGGCGGTGGGCGCCGTGTAGAAAATGGTTACGCCGTACTTCTGGATGATCTCCCACCACCGGCCGCCGTGCGGCGCGTCGGGCGTGCCCTCGTAGAGCACCTGGGTCGCGCCGTTGGCGAGTGGGCCGTAGACGACATAGCTGTGCCCGGTGATCCAGCCGATGTCGGCGGTGCACCAGTAGACATCTGTGTCGGGATGCAAGTCGAACACGTTCTTGTGGGTGAAGGCTGCCTGGGTGAGATACCCGCCGCTGGTGTGCAGGATTCCCTTCGGTTTGCCGGTGGTGCCGGAGGTATAGAGGATGAAGAGCGGCGTCTCGGCGGGGAAACCCTCCGCTTCGTGCTCGGCGTGCGCCCCGGCCATCGCCTCGTGCCACCACAGGTCGCGACCTTCGACCCAGTCGACGTCGTTCTCTCCGCGCTTGACGACGAGCACGTTGGTGACAGTGTGCTCGCCCTCCTTGGCGAGGGCGGCATCCACCGCTGGCTTGAGTGCGCTGACCTTGCCCTTGCGCCAGCCGCCGTCCGCGGTGATCACGAGCTTGGCGGCCGCGTCATCCACCCGGGATCGGATGCTGTCGGCGCTGAAGCCGCCGAAGATCACCGAATGAACCGCTCCGATGCGAGCGACGGCGAGCATCGCGATGACGGCCTCGGGGATCATCGGGAGATAGACGGCGACCCGATCGCCCTTCTGGATGCCGAGGGAGGTCAGCAGGTTGGCCGCGCGCTTGACTTCGGCAGTGAGTTCGGAGTAGCTGATGTCACGGCTGTCACCGGGCTCGCCCTCCCAGTGCAGCGCGATGCGATC
>JAYTTG010000571.1:0-2977 GCA_043745175.1 Microbacteriaceae bacterium | reverse complement strand
ATATCTCGGCGGCCTGGAAGTAATGGAGCCGGTCGCGTGATCGATCCCTGGTTGGTCGCGCTCGACATCGACGGAACGTTGATGCACGAAGACGGGGTAGTCTCGCCGCGGGTGATCGCCGAGGTGCAGCGGGTTCGGGATGCCGGTCACGAGGTCATGCTCGCCACCGGTCGTTCCGTGTCGATGACCCTTCCCGTGCTGGAGCGGTTCCAGCTCACACCGCGCTATGTCGTCTGCTCCAACGGTGCCATCACCCTCGGACGCGACGAGGACGCGCTGACCGGCTACTCCCGCGTCGCCGTTGATTCGTTCGACCCGTCGGGGGTACTCGCAACCATCCGAGAGAGCCTCCGCGAGGCCAGCTACGCCGTCGAAGATGAGGAGGGCTTTTTTCGTTATACGGGCTTCTTTCCCGATTCGGCGCTCGGCGCCCTGAGCGAGAAAGTGCCATTCGAGCGGTTGGGCGAGCATCAGGCCACCCGCGTCGTCGTGATCTCGCCCGAGCACGCGATCGAGGACTTCCTGTCGATCGTGGAAAAGATGGGCCTGCACAAGGTCACCTACAACGTGGGCTGGACGGCCTGGCTCGACATCGCTCCGGATGGCGTGAACAAGGCGACGGCGCTCGAACGGGTGCGCGACTGGCTTGATATTCCCCGCTCGCGAGTGATCGCCGTTGGGGACGGACGCAACGACATCGACATGCTCAGGTGGGCCTCGGAGCATGGGCGAGGGGTCGCGATGGGGCAGGCTCCAGATGAGGTGCTCGCCGTCGCCAACGAGGTCACCCTCACCGACCTCGACGACGGTGTCGCGGAGCTGTTCCGTACGTTCTGAGCATGTGCTGGTCGCCCTTGCCGACATCCCGCTCCCCTCAATCAACTTGGTAGTTGTTGTGACCTTGCGGGCTGTCGAAGCCGCAACAACTACCAAGTCGATTGCCTCAGGGAGGCAGTCTCGCCTTCGGGGCGTCGGCTAAACTCGGGTTGTATTCTGGAGGGCTGTCCGAGCGGCCGATGGAGCCAGTCTTGAAAACTGGTGGGCAGAAATGTCTCGTGGGTTCGAATCCCACGCCCTCCGCCACTGTTTCCCTGGCGGCACCCGCCACGGTCGCCGAGAACGCGCTGTGCCGTTGGATGTGCCTCGCGTTGGCCGTTATGACACCGGCGAGAGGGCCGCCCTTGCCGCGCTTGCCGGACTCCGCCCGAAGCACCGTGACGATTGTGCGATGAGCGCCGAGGAGCCGACCCCTCGCCGAGGGGAAGATCGAGCACGGTGTGCCACACAGCTCGACGACACGGCGCAGGGAGGGCAATATCGCGATCAGCGTCATGCGGTCACACCCTGCTATCGGAGTGCGAAATCGAGAATATCTCTCCAGATTGGGTGCCTGCTCGGACGTCAGGCGTCGTCCTCACGACTTCTGTGCGTAAACACACCAGATCCTGACCTTTCCCTCGCATCAGACCCGCGGATAACTGGCGCTGGGCCGACGTTAGGTATTCGTTAGGTTTTCGCGTTTGGCCGTAAGGACTTCGTGAGCAAACCGATACGGGCAGAGGGGAGGGTGTCTACTCGTGAGCTGTGCCTCTCAGGCATCGGGCCCAATTCAGGGTTCCGCGAATGAAATCGAATGGAGCTATCAGTGCTCGACATTGTGTACGTCCTCGTCACGATCGCCGTCTTTGCGGTGGTCGGCGTCGTCGCCCTGGGGGTAGAGAAGCTGTGATCGTCTTCACCCTTGTCGCGGCGGTTCTTGCCGTCGCGTCGCTCGTCTACCTCGTGTTCGCCCTCGTGAAACCGGAGCGATTCTGATGGTCGTACTCTGTGGGATCCTCCAGATCCTGACTCTCGTAGTTCTGCTCGCGCTCGTTTACCGTCCTCTTGGCGACTACATGGCGAGAATGTTCACCACATCGAAAGATCTGAGGGTTGAGCGCGGTTTCTACCGCCTTATCGGTGTGGATTCGGATTCCGAGCAGTCCTGGCGTCTCTACCTGCGCAGCGTTCTGATCTTCTCGCTCGTCGGTGTGTTGCTGCTCTACGCGATGCAGCGTCTTCAAGCCGTGCTTCCCTACTCGCTCGGCTTCCCGGCAATCCCCGAGGGGCTCTCCTTCAATACGGCGGCGTCCTTCGTGGCCAACACCAACTGGCAGTCGTACTCGCCGGACGTGACCATGGGATACGCGGTGCAGTTGGGCGGACTTGTCGTGCAGAACTTCCTCTCCGTCGCCGTCGGAATCGCGGTCGCGATCGCATTGATCCGCGGACTCGCCTATCGCAAGTCCGGAACCGTCGGTAACTTCTGGGTGGACCTCACCCGCTCGTCGCTTCGACTGCTGTTGCCGTTGTCGTTCGTCGCTGCGATCATCCTGATCGCCGGCGGGGTCATCCAGAACTTCAACGGGTTCGACTCCGTCACCACCGTCACCGGCGGCACACAGTCGATTCCCGGTGGCCCGGTTGCTTCGCAAGAGGCGATCAAAATGCTCGGTAACAACGGCGGTGGGTTTTACAACGCGAACTCGGCTCACCCATTTGAGAATCCCACCGCTTGGACGAACCTGTTCGAGATCTTCCTCATGCTCGCGATTCCGTTCGCACTCACCCGCACCTTCGGCCAGATGGTCGGCGACAAGCGCCAGGGCACCGCGATTCTCGCGGTAATGGCATCCATTTTCGTTGTCTCGCTCACCGCCATGACGCTCTTCGAAACGCTCACCGGCGGCGCGGCCACCAGGCTTGCCGGCGGCGCGATGGAGGGCAAGGAGCAACGGTTCGGGATCTGGGGATCTACTCTTTTCGCGACGACATCCACCCTGACGTCCACCGGAGCGGTGAACTCCATGCACGATTCGTTCACCTCGCTCGGCGGGTTCATGGCCATGTTCAACATGATGTTGGGGGAGATCGCGCCCGGTGGCGGCGGATCGGGTCTCTACGGAATGCTGATCCTCGCGGTCATCGCCGTCTTTAT
>JAYTTG010000570.1:0-2982 GCA_043745175.1 Microbacteriaceae bacterium | reverse complement strand
CCGCGAGCAGGGTCGGAATCGCCAGGAAGATCAGCACATAGAGAGCGAAGGGCGTGAGCCCGAGCCAGGAGGCGAGCCGCCGCGCGGGGCGCGGGCGGCTCGTCTCGATGGTCACAGCGATGGTGTTGTCATCGTGATGAGACTGATTCTTTTCGTTGCGCGTCTACTGGCTGACGGCCGCGGCCCACTTGGCGGTGAGCAATGCTCCCGCTGAGGTGGTCTGGGCGTCGGTCGGCGAGACGAACGCGGAAGGCATCTTGCCGGCGACGGCCTGGGCCTTCTTGTCCGTGACGCCGGACTTGTCCATCGCGGCAATCTGCACCGGGAATGCGCCGGCAGCCAGATACAGGTTCTGCACGGTGGGGCTGTAGACGAACTCCTGCCACAGGCGAGCCGCGGCGGGGTGCGGAGCATCCTTGTTGATGGCCTGGTTGTAGTAGCTGCCGTAGGCGCTACCCGGGAAGACAACGGTCTTCCAGTTCGGCGTGGTCGCGGCCTGGGCGAGGTTGTTGTAGCTCCAGTCGAAGACGACCGGGGTCTCACCGGAAGCGATCGTCGCGGGAGTGGGGTCGAGGGGGAGGAAGTTACCCGCCTTGCTGACCTTCTGGAAGAAGTCGATACCCGGCTGGAAATCGTTCGCAGAACCACCATTCTGGATCGCCGCGAGCCCAACGGCGGCGAAGGCTGCCCCCGCCTGGGTCGGGTCTCCGTTGATAGCGACCTTGCTCTTGTAGGAGCTGCCCAGAAGGTCGGAGAGCTTCTTCGGGGCTGATTTGATCACCGAGGAGTCGTAACCGACCGACATCAGGCCGGTGTAGTCGTTGACCCAGAGGCCGGTCTTCTCCTTGTTCGAGGCGGGAATATCGGCCCAGGTCGCGACCTTGTATGGCGCGAATTTGGCGGTGCTGGCGAGGGTCACCGCGGGACCGAGGTCGAAGACATCCGGAGCCGTGTCCTGGCCGGCGAGATCGCCTGCCGCCTTGATCTCTTCGGCGCTGGATCCGTCGGGGTTCGCCGAGTTCACGGTGATCTTGGGGTACTTTTTCTTGAACGCGGCGATGATCTTGCCGTAGTTCGCCCAGTTCTCGGGCAGCGCGATCACATTGAGCGCTCCCTCCTTGTTGGCCGCCGTGACGAGTCCGGCCATATCGCCGAATGCCGACACGCTCGTGGCGGTCTTGGCATCCGCGGCGCCAGTGGCTGCCGGTGTCGGCGTACTGGAGCACGCGCTGAGAGAGATGGTGATCGCGGCG
Organism: Microbacteriaceae bacterium; assembly: GCA_043745175.1. Taxonomy (GTDB): domain Bacteria; phylum Actinomycetota; class Actinomycetes; order Actinomycetales; family Microbacteriaceae; genus Lacisediminihabitans. The sequence continues at coordinate 1,729 of JAYTTG010000570.1, read as the reverse complement.
AGAGCCGCGATGGCGACGATGGTGCGTCTGTTAAACACTGTTCCTCCATTGCGCCGCTCGGCCGTCTGCGCCGTGAGCAGACAGTGGGTACCGCCACGGCCTTTCGCGAGACTAGACAACGACACTGTCCGTCACAGGAACTGCCAGTGAACGGCTGGCTAACGATGACAATACGGCACACCGCAGCGGCCCCGGAAGCCCCCCCTGCAGAAGGTCGGTCGCTGTCGCTAGGGTCGAGAGATGCGCGAGCAGACGGTGTCCCCCTCCCAGGCTCGACGCATCGCTCTCGCCGCTCAAGGATTCGGACGTGTGAGCTCGGTTGAGCCAGGGGTCCGCCAGTTGAACTCGACGATCGACAGGCTGGGACTGCTGCAGCTCGACTCGGTCAACGTGTTCGAGCGCAGCCACTACCTCCCGCTCTTCGCGAGGCTCGGTGCCTACGACAAATCGCACCTCGACCGGCTCACCTTCGGACGCACCAGCCGATTCATCGAGTACTGGGCGCACGAAGCTGCCGTGATACCGGTGGAAAACTGGCCACTTTTTCGCTGGCGCATGGACGCGAATCGGCAACGATACTCGAATCCCGGCAGCTGGGTGGCCGAGAATGCGGCGATGCTCGAGTGGTTGCGCGCCGTACTCGCCGACCGCGGTTCCGTCGCTGCGAGCGAGATCGAGCATGATTCCGGAAAGGGTGCGGGCGGCTGGTGGGGCTGGTCTGAGGTCAAGACCGGGCTCGAATGGCTCTTCCGGTTCGGTGAGGCTGCGTCCGCCGGCCGCTCACGGTTCGAACGACGTTATGCCCTGGCGTCGGCGACGCTTCCCCCCGCCGTCTTCGAGCGCGAGGTGACCCCGGCCGACGCGATCCGCGAGCTGCTGCGGTTGTCTGCGCGAGCGCACGGCATCGGCACCCTCGGCGATTTTGCCGACTACTACCGCATCAAGACCGCATCTGCCCGGTGCGCCCTGAACGACCTGGTGGATGCCGGAGAGCTACTGCCGGTGACGGTGACGGGGTGGAACAAGCCTGCTTTCCTGCACCGTGACGCCCGCATCCCGCGTCGGATCGACGCGACGGCCTTGCTCTCCCCCTTCGACCCGGTGGTCTGGGAGCGCACACGGGCCGAACGCCTGTTCGGGTTCCACTACCGCATCGAGATCTACACGCCCGCGCACAAACGCGTGTTCGGCTACTACACGCTGCCGCTGCTGATCGACGACCGGCTGGTGGGCCGGGTCGACCTCAAGAACGATCGCCAGAACCGAGTGCTGCGCGTGCAGTCCGCCTGGACGGAGGCGGATGCTCCACCGGAGACCGCCGCGAGACTCGCGATCCTGCTCCGCGAGATCGCCGCCTGGCAGGGGCTCGAGGCCACCGAGGTGATGGCGCGGGGCGACCTCGCTGTGCCGGTGGCCGCCGAGCTCGGCCAGCCGACTCTGCCGGTGGCCGAGTAACTCGCCCCACGCCTGGCGGGTTCGCGCCTAAAACTCACCGCCGATTTTGTGAAGGCGGGCTACCCTGTCCCCGATCGGCGGGTGGGTACTGAACAATTTGCTCATGAAGCCTGGCTTAGTCGGGTCGGAGATCCACAGGTGCGCCATCGACGAGTTCTGCTTCTGCATCGGGCGTCCGTACTGGCTGAGCTTCTCGAGAGCACTCGCCAGGGCATCCGGATTGCGCGTCGTCATTGCGCTCGTGGCATCGGCGAGGTACTCGCGTTGGCGCGAG
>JAYTTG010000569.1:0-11071 GCA_043745175.1 Microbacteriaceae bacterium | reverse complement strand
CGGTCCTCTATCTGCTGCTCGGCGGCGCCTCGCCCGCGATCGGGGCGGACTCATGAGCGGAAGCTGGCTGCTGGCCGGCGTGCGCCCCTATGGCGACGGCGACCCGGTGGACGTTCTGCTCGTCGACGGTCGGATCGCCGACATCGGGCCGGGTCTGCGCGGCGATGAGCGCGTGTCCGCCGCCGGTCTCGTGTTGCTCCCCGGGCTGGTGGACCTGCACACCCACCTGCGCGAGCCCGGCCGGGAGGACGCCGAGACGGTCGAGACCGGCACCCGGGCCGCGGCCCTCGGCGGGTTCACCGCGGTGCACGCGATGGCCAACACCGATCCCGTGGCCGACACGGCAGGCGTCGTCGAGCAGGTCTGGCGCCTGGGCCAGGCAGCCGGTTTCTGCGACGTAGCACCGGTCGGCGCCGTCACCGTCGGGCTGGCCGGCCGCGAGATGGCCGAGCTGGGGACGATGGCCGACTGCGCGGCCCGGGTGCGGGTCTTCTCCGACGACGGGCACTGCGTGAGCGACGCCAGCCTGATGCGCCGCGCGCTGGAATACGTCAAGGCCTTCGACGGGGTCATCGCCCAGCACGCCCAGGAACCCCGGCTGACCGACGGGGCGCAGATGAACGAGGGCGTCAACTCCTCCCGCCTCGGCCTGGCCGGCTGGCCCGCGGTCGCCGAGGAGGCGATCATCGCCCGCGATGTACTTCTCGCCAAGCACGTGGGCGCTCGCCTTCACGTCTGCCACCTCTCGACCGCCGGATCCGTGGAGGTGGTGCGCTGGGCAAAGGCCCGCGGCATCGACGTCACTGCCGAGGTCACCCCGCACCACCTGCTGCTCACCGAACAGCTGGCCGCGAGCTATGACTCTCGTTATAAAGTTAACCCTCCTCTGCGCCGGGATGAGGATGTGCGGGCGGTGCGCGAGGGCCTCGCCGACGGCACGATCGACATCATCGCAACCGACCATGCACCGCATCCGGTCGAAGCCAAGGACTGCGAGTGGGAGGCCGCCGCATTCGGTATGGTCGGCCTCGAGTCGGCCCTCAGCGTGGTGCAGGCCTCCGTGGTCGATACCGGATTGCTTGACTGGGCAGACATCGCCCGGGTCTTCTCGAAGACTCCCGCGGCGATCGGCCAACTTGCGGGGTATGCGCAGGGCATAGCGGTCGGTGCACCGGCATCCTTCACCCTCTACGACCCGAGCGTGAGCCGCGTGTTCGAGGCGACGCAGTTGCGTGGCAAGGGAGTGAATTCGCCCTACCTTTCGACGACGCTCCCCGGACGGGTCATGGCGACATTCCATCGCGGCTATGCCACCGTTCTCGACGGCGAATTGGTGGATGCCGAGACGGTGGCAGCAGCAGCCCGGACGCATGATCAGGCGGGAGCCGGCCGTGGATAGGACCACCTCGACGACGATCGTCATCCTGGTCATCCTGCTCGCTCTCGTCGGAATGGTCATCGGCTGGCGTGGGCGCCAGAAACGGCAGTCCCACCTCCCCCGACCGGATGCGGTTCCGTCGGACACGGGGGCGGAATTGTTCAGCGGCGATGCTTTTTACGTCGCCACGACACTGGCTGACGACGAACTGAACCGTGTCGCGGTGTCGGGGCTCGGCTTCCGTGCGCGCGCTACCGTGACGGTCACGGAGGCGGGGGTCATCCTTTCGATCGCCGGGACACCCGAGGTCTTCATCGCCCGGGCGGCACTTCGCACTATCGATAGCGCCACCTACACGATCGATCGTGTAGTCGAGAAGGGCGGTCTGGTCAGGCTCTCCTGGTCGCTCGGCGCGACACCGGTCGACAGCTACTTGCGACTCACCGATCCGGTCGACGCGACCGTGCTGATCAACGCGGTGAATCCACTCCTCCCCACTCCCGCTCCCTTGGAAGGCGATGCCACATGATGCGTTTCGACCCCGCTGTTCTCGTGCTCGAAGACGGCACCCGGTACTCTGGCAGCGCCTATGGCGCCCGCGGCACTACTCTCGGTGAGGCCGTCTTTGCCACCGGCATGACCGGCTACCAGGAGACGATCACCGACCCCTCCTACGCCGGGCAGATCGTGCTGATGACGGCGCCGCACATCGGCAATACCGGGGTGAACGACGAGGATCGAGAATCCCGTCGCATCTGGGTGGCCGGGTTCGCGGTGCGCGACCCCTCCCGCATCGTGTCCAACTATCGCGCCGACGGCAGCCTCGACGATCAACTCGTCTCCGAGGGGATCGTCGGCATCAGTGGGATCGACACCAGGGCCGCGACCCTGCACCTTCGCGATTCCGGCGCCATGCGCTCCGGCATCTTCTCGGGACCGGACGCGTCCCTCGATCCCGCCGAACAGCTGGCGATCGTGCGCGGGGGAGCGGAGATGGCGGGGCTCAACCTCTCCGCGCAGGTCTCGGTCACCGAGCGGGTCACGATCCCCGCCGAGGGGCAGCGGATCGGGTCGGTCGCAGTGCTCGACTTGGGTGTAAAGAACTCCACTCTCGGATACCTCTCCGCACGTGGGCTCGAGGTACACGTGCTTCCCCAGGATGTGACGATCGACGAGCTTCTCGCCCTCGCGCCGAACGCGGTGTTCTATTCCAACGGACCAGGCGACCCCGCGGCATCCGAGACCCATGTCGCGCTGCTGCAAGCCGTCCTTCGAGAGGGACTTCCCTTCTTCGGAATCTGCTTCGGAAACCAGCTGCTCGGCCGCGCCCTCGGGCTCGGCACCTACAAGCTGCCCTTCGGTCACCGCGGCATTAACCAGCCAGTGGTCGACCGGGCGACCGGGCGGGTTGACATCACGTCGCACAATCACGGCTTCGCTGTGGACGCGCCCCTCGACGGTCCCTTCGATTCGCCCGCCGGTTTCGGCCGGATAGAGGTGAGTCATGTCAACCTCAACGACAACGTGGTGGAGGGGCTCAACGCCCTAGACATCCCCGCCTTCTCGGTGCAGTACCACCCCGAGGCCGCGGCCGGGCCGCGCGACGCCAACCACCTCTTCGACCGGTTCCGCGAACTGGTCATCGATCACCTCCACGAGACTGCCAGCCCCGCCACCGACCAGACGGAAAGCAACTAATGCCCAAGCGTGACGACATCAATTCGGTGCTCGTGATCGGCTCCGGCCCGATCGTGATCGGCCAGGCCTGCGAGTTCGACTATTCGGGCACCCAGGCCTGCCGCGTGCTCCGTGAGGAGGGGGTCCGGGTCATCCTGATCAATTCCAACCCGGCCACGATCATGACCGATCCGGATTTTGCCGATGCCACGTACATCGAACCCATCACCTGGCAGGTCATCGAGACGATCATCGCGAAGGAGCGTCCGGATGCCATCCTGCCGACCCTCGGCGGCCAGACCGCGCTGAACGCCGCCATCGATCTGCACCACCATGGCATCCTGGAAAAATACAACGTGGAGCTGATCGGCGCGAACTTCGAGGCGATCAATCGGGGTGAGGATCGCCAGATTTTCAAGCAGTTGGTCCTGGATGCTGGCGCGGATGTCGCACGCAGCCACATCGCGCACACGGTCGCTGAAGCGATCGAGTTTGCGAAGGACCTCGGCTATCCACTGGTGGTGCGCCCCTCGTTCACCATGGGCGGGCTCGGATCGGGTTTTGCCCACACCGAGAAGGAACTCGTGCGCATCGTGGGCGACGGCCTGCACCAGAGCCCAACGACGGAGGTATTGCTCGAGGAGTCAATCCTCGGCTGGAAGGAATACGAACTCGAGCTGATGCGGGATACGGCCGATAACACGGTGGTCGTCTGCTCCATCGAGAACGTGGACCCGGTGGGCGTTCACACGGGCGACTCGATCACCGTCGCGCCGGCTCTCACGCTCACCGACCGCGAATACCAAAATCTGCGGGATATCGGCATCGACATCATTCGCGCTGTCGGCGTCGATACCGGCGGATGTAATATCCAGTTCGCCGTCGATCCGGCCGACGGACGCGTCATCGTCATCGAGATGAACCCGCGTGTCTCCCGCTCAAGTGCTCTCGCGTCGAAGGCCACCGGCTTCCCGATCGCGAAGATCGCGGCCAAGCTCGCAATCGGCTACCGACTCGACGAGATCCCCAATGACATCACGAAGGTGACCCCGGCCTCGTTCGAGCCGACCCTTGACTACGTGGTCGTGAAGGTGCCGCGCTTCGCCTTCGAAAAGTTTCCGGCCGCCGACCCGATGCTCACCACCACGATGAAATCGGTCGGCGAAGCCATGGCCATCGGCCGCAATTACTCGACGGCGTTGCAGAAGGCGCTGCGCTCGCTCGAGAAGCGCGGATCGAGTTTTCACTGGGACGGACAACCCGGGGATAAGGATGTTCTTCTCGCGGTCGCGGCGGTTCCGACCGACGGCCGGATCGTCACGGTGCAGCAGGCACTGCGGGCCGGGGCGACCATCGAGGAGGTCTTTGAATCCACGAAGATCGACCCGTGGTTCATCGACCAGATCATCCTCATCAACGAGGTCGCCGAGGAGATCGGCTCCTCCCGTGTACTGGATACGGGGCTCTTCCGCCTGGCGAAGGATCACGGTTTCAGCGACATCCAGATCGCCGCACTCCGCGGCATGACCGAGGACGAGGTGCGCACCATCCGCCATGGCTTCGGGGTGCGTCCGGTATTCAAGACGGTGGACACCTGCGCGGGAGAGTTTCCGGCTCGCACTCCCTATCACTACTCGAGCTATGACGAGGAGACCGAGGTGAGGCCGAGCGATCGCCGCAAGGTTGTGATCCTCGGATCCGGCCCCAACCGCATCGGCCAGGGCGTCGAATTCGACTATTCCTGCGTGCACGCCTGCTTCGCCCTGTCGGACGCCGGCTACGAGACGATCATGATCAACTGCAACCCGGAGACGGTGTCGACCGACTACGACACCAGTGACCGGCTCTACTTTGAACCGCTCACGCTCGAAGACGTGCTCGAGGTGATCCACGCGGAAAGTGCGAGCGGCGAACTCGTCGGCGTGATCGTGCAGCTCGGCGGCCAGACCGCCCTCGGTCTCGCGAAAGGGCTCAAGGCGAACGGCGTCACGATTCTCGGCACCACTCCCGAGGCGATCGACCTCGCCGAAGAGCGCGGGCTGTTCCAGGGCATCCTGGATGCCGCGGGTCTGGTCTCCCCTCGCAATGGCACCGCGCACGACTACCCCGGGGCCGTCGCCGTGGCGGAGGAGATCGGATATCCGGTTCTCGTGCGGCCGTCCTATGTGCTCGGGGGCCGCGGCATGGAGATCGTCTACGACAGTCCGTCACTCGCCGATTACTTCGAACGGGTGGCCGGCCAGGGCATCGTCGGACCGGATCATCCGCTGCTCGTCGACAGGTTTCTCGACGATGCGGTGGAGATTGACATCGACGCGCTCTACGACGGCGAGGAGCTCTACGTCGGTGGTGTCATGGAGCACATCGAAGAGGCCGGCATCCACTCCGGCGACTCAAGCTGCACCCTGCCTCCGGTCACGCTCGGGCGCGATCAGATCCAGCGCGTGGTGGATGCCACACACGCGATCGCGAGGGGCATCGGCGTGCGCGGGCTTATCAACGTGCAGTTCGCCATCGGGGCGGGAGTGCTCTATGTGCTTGAGGCGAATCCCCGCGCGAGCCGTACTGTGCCATTTGTGGCGAAGGCGCTCGGGCTCCCGATCGCGAAGGCTGCCTCGCTGATCATGGTGGGCCGGAGTATCCGCTCCCTCGTCGATAGCGGCATGCTCCCCCCGGCTGACGGATCGGTCGTGCCAATGGACTCGCCGGTGGCCGTGAAGGAGGCCGTTCTGCCGTTCAAGCGTTTCCGTACCACAGAAGGACTCATCGTCGACTCGGTTCTCGGTCCGGAGATGCGCTCCACCGGAGAGGTGATGGGCATCGACTCCAACTTTCCGAAGGCCTTCGCGAAGAGCCAGGAGGCCGCCTACGGAGGGCTACCGACGAGCGGCAGCGTCTTCGTCTCGGTGGCGGATCGCGACAAGCGCGCGATCATCCTGCCGGTGCTGCGGCTGCAACAGCTCGGCTTCGACATCCTCGCGACGCTCGGGACGGCCGAGATCCTCAGCCGCAATGGCATCGCCGCCCGCGTCGTGCGCAAGTTCGACCATGGCGATGTCTCGGTCAAGGGGGAGCCCTCGATCGTCGAGTTGATCAACCTCTCTCAGGTCGACATCGTGATCAACACCCCGAGTGGACGAAGCGCTCGCGTTGACGGCTATGAGATCCGGGCGGCCGCGGTCGCTGCTGATCTTCCGTTATTCACGACGATTGCCCAACTCGGCGCGGCGGTTGCATCGATCGAGTCGATTCGCGACGGGTTCGAGGTGAAGTCATTGCAGGATTACGCCAGCGAGCGGGCCGATCGGCTGTGCGCCCGTGCCTGACCCGGTGGAGACGCGGGATCGGCCATTCGGAGCTCGACTCGTCGACGCCTTCAACACCTATGGACAGTTGTGCGTCGGCATCGACCCTCACCCCTACCTCCTGCACCGCTGGGGCCTGTCGGACGACGCGGCCGGACTCCTGCAGCTCGGACAGCGTGTCGTCGCCGCTGCTATCGGCAGGGTCGGGATTATCAAGCCACAGGTCGCATTCTTCGAGAGGCACGGATCGGCTGGCTATGCGGCTCTCGAAAGCATTCTGGATGCCGCTCGCCAGGCCGGGCTGGTCGTGATTGCAGATGCCAAACGTGGCGACCTCGGAACCAGCGTCGAAGCATATGGGCAGGCCTGGTTAACGCCCGGCAGCCCACTCGAGGTGGACGCTCTCACGATCAGCGCATATATGGGCCTCGGTTCGATCCAGGCCCCGATGACCCTGGCCGAGCAGACCGGTAAGGGACTGTTCGTGCTCGCAGCGACATCGAATCCCGAAGCATTCTCACTGCAGACCGCTCGGATTTCCTCCGGATCGGATGTCGGTCGGACGGTGGCGTCCAGTATCGTCTCAGGGGTGAGTGAGTGGAATGTGTCGCAGGGGTTGGTTACAGCGGATCGCGAAGTGGGCTCGATCGGCCTGGTGCTTGGCGCAACGGTCGACTTCAGCGAATTCGAGCTTGATCTCGCCGTGATCGCCACCGCGCCGGCCTCACCGGTCCTTGCCCCGGGTTTTGGTCATCAGGGGGCCCGGTTTGCCGAGCTTACGCATCTCTACGGCGCTTCCGCATCAACCACTATCGTCAGTGCGTCCAGAAGCATCCTCGAGGCCGGTCCGGATGGCGTCGCCGACGCGATCCGGATGCAGGCAGCGGAGGTGTTCGCATGCCGCGGGTAGCTCCTCCCGAGGTCGACAGGGTCGCCGCCGCCCGCGCGGCCGTCGCCGCCCGGCGGGCGCGGGCATCGGTCAAGCTGGCCGTTCATGACCGAGCGCGCAGCGCCGTCGATGTTGTCGAAGCAGCCTGGGCCGATCCTTCGGCCACCGCCGAGGCGAGCCTGCGAGTGCGCGAACTGCTGACGAGCATCCCGACCCTCGGTCCCACTCGCACCGCCAAGGCAATGGAGCAGCTGGGAATCGCGGAATCTAAGCGTGTGGGCGGTCTCGGTGTTCGACAGAGGCAGAGGCTCATGGACTGGTTGGCTCATCGCGAACATCGCGACACCCGCCACCAGGCTCGGCTCGTGGTGCTCGCCGGACCGACCGCGGTTGGCAAGGGCACGGTGTCGGCATACATCCGCGAAAACTATCCGGATGTTCATCTCTCGGTTTCTGCAACAACCCGCGCCCCGCGCCCCGGTGAGGTTAACGGAGTCAACTACTACTTCGTGAGCGACGCCGACTTTGATCAACTCATTGAGACCGGGCAGATGCTCGAGACCGCGACCGTGCACAATGCCTTCCGCTACGGTACTCCGCGAGCCCCCCTCGACGAGGCGCTCGCCGCCGGAAAGAGCGTGCTGCTTGAGATCGACCTGCAGGGAGCACGGTCGGTGAGAAAGATCATGCCGGAGGCGGTGCTCGTATTCCTTCTGCCTCCCACCTGGGAGGAACTGGTGAGGCGACTCATCGGCCGAGGTACCGAAGACATTGCGGAACAACAGCGCCGGCTCGAGACGGCGAGGGTCGAATTGGCCGCCCAGAACGAGTTCGATCACCGCATTATCAACTCCGAAGTGAGCGCCACCGCCCGTGAAGTCGTAGACTTAATGCCAATCCCCAAAAATAACAGGAGTTTTACGCATGGTTGAACGCGCCAAAGGCATTATCGATCCGCCCATCGACGAATTACTGTCGAAGGTCGACTCGAAGTACGCCCTGGTGATTTTCGCTTCCAAGCGTGCTCGCCAGATCAACGATTACTACGCCGATCTGCACGAGGGCAGCTTGTTCGACAACGTCGGACCGCTCGTGGACTCCACCATTGACGACAAGCCGCTGTCCGTTGCGATGCACGAGATCAACGAAGACAAACTGGTCGTCAAGGCTCTCGCCGAGCCGGTCGAGTAACTTCCCGTGGGGCTTCTCATATGAGCGGCCAGTTGAACATCGTCGTCGGCGTCACCGGTGGTATCGCCGCCTACAAGGCCGTAAATGTGGTTCGTGGCCTTGTGCTTGCTGGACACGACGTCCATGTGGTGGCAACGGACGCCGCTCTTCGTTTCGTCGGGAAGCCGACACTCGAAGCGATCAGTCGAAACATCGTGCACACCGATCTCTATGAGGGTGTCGCCGAGGTTCGGCATGTGGCCATTGGCCAGGCGGCCGACCTGATAGTGATCGCTCCGGCTACCGCGAATACCATCGCGAAGCTGGCTGCGGGCCTCGCCGACGATCTGCTCGGCAACACCGTGCTTGCGAGTCGTGCGCCGGTGGTGATCGCCCCGGCGATGCACACCGAGATGTGGCAGAATCCGGCTACCGTTGAAAACATCGCCGTGCTCCGTTCGCGCGGAGTCACCATTGTCGGGCCCGCCGTCGGGCAGCTCACCGGAGCAGACTCCGGGCCCGGTCGTCTCGAGGAGCCGGACGAGATCGTGCGAGCTGCGCTTGCGCTGCTGGTACCCCAGGACCTGGCGGGCCGTCGCATCCTTGTCACCGCCGGAGGCACCCGTGAACCGCTCGACCCGGTGCGCTTCCTGGGCAACCGTTCGAGCGGCAAGCAAGGGATCGCCCTAGCGCTCGCGGCGGCCACGCGCGGTGCCGAGGTCACACTCGTCGGTGCCAATCTCGAAGTCGCGGCTCCGGCCTCGATACGAGTGTTGCATGTTGGCTCGACGCTCGAACTTGCAGCGGCGGTTGAGGATGTCGCCTCCCACGTCGACGTCGTGATCATGGCGGCAGCGGTAGCCGACTATCGCCCCGCGGTGATCGCCGAGTCGAAAATCAAGAAAGAAGTCGCTGGCGATCGGTTGACGATCGAGCTCGTGAAGAACCCCGATATCCTCGCGGGCCTCGCGGAGGCTCGTCGGCCCGGCCAGGTGATTGTTGGATTCGCCGCCGAAACGGAACAGGATGCGGATGCGCTACTCGTGCTCGGTCGGAGAAAGATCGCTCGAAAAGGATGTGACCTGCTTGTCCTCAACAGGGTGGGCTGGACCGAGGGTTTCGGCACCGACGACAACAGTGTCGTCGTGCTGGATCGGCTCGGAGATATAGTGATGGAGGCCTCCGGGAGCAAGCAATCGGTGGCCAACCGCACCCTTGATGCCGTGGCCGCTCGTCTCGCCTGACTTGAGGCCACGGCGGTCACTCGGCCCCCGATTCACCTTCACACTGGGAATATCATGAGCGCAGCATCCACAACGCCCCTTCGACTGTTCACCTCGGAGTCGGTGACCGAGGGTCATCCCGACAAGATCTGTGACCAGATCTCAGACAGCATCCTGGATGCCCTACTTACCGTCGATCCCCACAGCCGGGTCGCTGTCGAGACGCTGGTCACCACGGGTCTCGTGCACGTGGCCGGTGAGGTCTCGACATCGGGTTACGTCGATATTCCCCTGATTGTGCGCGATCGCATCTGGAACATCGGGTACAACTCCTCTGACGTCTGGTTCGACGGGCGGTCCTGCGGTGTCTCCGTGTCGATCGGAGGCCAGTCGCCGGATATCGCCCAGGGGGTTGACGATGCCTTCGAGAGGCGTGAGGAGTCGAGTATCGATGACCTCGACCGCCAGGGTGCGGGCGATCAGGGCATCATGTTCGGCTATGCGACCACCGAGACGCCGGAGTACATGCCCGTGCCGATCTGGGTCGCCCATCGACTGGCGGAACGACTCGCCGAGGTTCGCAAATCCGGCATGGTCGATTACCTTCGCCCCGACGGAAAGACCCAGGTGACGGTGGGCTACGACGGGATCGTGCCGCGCACCGTTGATACCGTGGTGCTCTCGACTCAGCACTCGCCTCGGGTGAGCACGGAGATGTTGCGCGCAGAGATCGAGGAGCTCGTGATCCGACCGGTGCTCGACCGTGTCGAACTCGACACCGTCGATCCGCGCGTGCTCATCAACCCGACGGGTCGCTTCGAAATCGGCGGGCCCCAGGGGGATGCCGGGCTCACCGGACGCAAGATTATTGTCGATACCTACGGGGGAGCGAGCCGCCACGGCGGAGGTGCCTTCAGCGGGAAGGACCCCTCGAAGGTCGATCGCTCGGCCGCCTACGCCATGCGCTGGGTGGCGAAGAACGTCGTCGCGGCTGGCCTGGCCGATCGGCTCGAGGTTCAGGTGGCCTATGCCATCGGCAAGGCGGCTCCGGTGGGACTCTACGTCGAGTCCTTCGGCACGGCCCATGTCGACGAGGCCTCCATCATTGAGGCGATCCGCGAGGTCTTCGATCTTCGCCCCGCCGCGATCATCCGCGATCTCGACCTTCTGCGGCCGATCTATGCTGCAACATCCACCTATGGTCACTTTGGGCGCGAGCTGCCCGAGTTCACCTGGGAGAAGCTCGACCGGGTCGACGCACTCCGCAGCCTGGCCGGACTGTAGGAGCGGGCAGGCCGCTGCGCATGAACGATCCGGCGCCGGTTTCACCGCCATCGATTGCCCGGGTTCTCATCGATTCACCCCTTCCACAACTCGACCGGCTATTCGACTACAGCATTCCCGCGGCGCTGGCGGCCGAGGCGCTGCC
>JAYTTG010000568.1:0-3000 GCA_043745175.1 Microbacteriaceae bacterium | reverse complement strand
ACATTGTCTCTCGACTTGCGTGCGCTGTAGGTTCGGCTCAATGTCCGCTATCAGTGAACTCCTTGCCCTGTATGAAAGTCAACTTCGTCTTGTCGTTCCGCTGCGTGTGCCGGAGGGTCACATGTATGACCGGCAGGGGCAGCTTCTGCGCGTTTCAGGTCGGGGCAGAGGACTTGTTGAAACTTCGCAGAGGCTTGATTGCGATAACGAGGCCTTGGATGCTCTCATTGTTGCCGAGCGTAGCTTTTTTGCTTCCCGTGGGGAGGCTGTGGATTGGAAGACTCGTGCTCACGATCTGCCGGCAAATATTCCGGAGCGGTTCCTGGCTGCTGGCTTTGTGCCCGAGGAGACTGAAACAGTCATGGTTGCCGAAACAGCTGGGTCTGCTGACGATTCAGTTGACTAGTTTTGTCGGGGTTTTTCAGGCCGCGTGAGCGGTCTGTGAGTTGATTATCTCGAACTCGATCGGGGTAAGTCGACCCAGCCTTCGTTGTCGTCGCCGACGATGGTAGGTCCGCTCGATCCAGGTCACGATCTCCAGCCGTAGTTCCTGCCGGGACTGCCACCGTTTCTTGTTCAGCACGTTCTTTTGCAAGAGCGAGAAGAACGGTTCCATCGCAGCGTTATCGGCGCACGCACCGACTCGTCCCATCGATCCCGTGATACCGGTCTCGCGCAGTAACTCAACGAATTTTCGAGAACGAAATTGCGATCCACGATCCGAATGCAACGTCGTGCCTTCCGGGTTTCGAAGGGAAACGGCGTTGCGAAGGGCGGCGACTGCAAGCTCGGCTGTCATGCGGGAATCGATCGAGTAACCCACGATCCGGTTCGAGCAAACGTCCTTAATCTCGCACAGATAGAGCTTGCCCTCGTCGGTCCAATGCTCCGTGATATCGACTAACCACAGCTGGTTGAGGCTGTCGGCGGTGAAGTCGCGGAGCACGAGATCGTCGTGGACGGGCGGCCCGGCTTTTCGGTTCTGGCCACGTTTTTTCGAAAAGACACTCCACAGCCGCTGCTCGGAACATAGTCACCACACCCGCCGCTCAGAGGCTTTCAGACCTGACTCGAGCTCGATTTCGTCGGAGATGAACCGATACCCGAACGCGGGATCATCACGGTGGAGATCGACGGCAGCGTTCGTGAGATGGGCGTTGTCCCAGTCGCGTTGCGACACGGGGTTTGCTCGCCACGTGAAGAACGCTTGCTTCGAAAAGTGCAGCACCCGGCAGGTCACCGCGACCGGGATCCGGTCGGCGGCCAGTTCACGGACCAGCGGATACATCATTTCGGGAGCGATGCCTGCGACAGATACGCAGCGGCTCGGCGCAGGATCTCGTTCTCCTGCTCCGACAACCGGATGCGTTTCTTCGCCTCCCGCAGCTCGGCCGCGTCCGCTTGGGTGACGCCTGGCCTGACACCGTCTTCAACGTCAGCGATCTTCAACCACCGTTGCAGGCACGATTCGGACACACCGAAATCTTTCGCTATCCGACTGAGCGGGGCTTCGCCCCGCCGAGCGACGCTAACAACATCACGATGGAATTCTTGAGGAAATGCTTTAGGCACGAGGATCATCCTTCCGCGAGGACCTAAATCCTCACAGCGTTGGAGTCAACCAAACCGACAGCAGACCCGCCTTTGTCGTGCAGGACAGCCGGGACCGTGCGCCCGTTTGACAGCCATGCTGTTGGACAGGGGGCCGCATGGCTGACGAAACGGCACGCGGTTGCGTCGGCGAGCGTGCCGCTCCCGACCGCGACATCCGTCCGCTACGAGAGCACGTCCCGGAGCAGGTCCTCATTCACGGAGGTACGGGCGCGCGAGACTACATACCCGACACCGAGGAGCCCGAACGGCAGGAGAACGAGAATCCAGCCGATGATACTGAGACCCCAGGCGGTGACCGTCGGATCGACGCCGTCGACCACAGTACCGGCAAGCAGACCGAAGCGAGACATCAACAGGTATTCGCCGAGCACGAGGCCGATGGCGGCCAGAATGGGCGCGATCGTCGTCTGGAACACATTCTCCTCGCCCTTGTGTGTGCGGAAGTAGGCAATGACGGCGATACAGACGAGAATTTCAATGAGCACAATCGCCACGACAGATAGCCCGCTGAACCAGTAGAAGAGGGTGAGGATCGGGTCGAGTTTGAGCAGGGCAAAAAGCGCAATGACGATGCCGGTGATGATCGACGTGACGACGGATGCCGCGGCCGGCGCTCCCCGACGATTAACGGTGCCGAGCCTGGCGGGCAGGATCCCACCGCGGCCCATCGCGAAGAGGTAGCGACTGGCCGCGTTCTGGAAGGCGAGAAGACCGGCGAACAGGCTCGAGAGCACCAGGATCGACATGACCGTTGCCATCCATGGTCCTACGTATTGTGCGGCTAGGGAGAACAGCACCTCGGCGGGAGCGGCAAGCGGAACCTTGGCGACGGTCGAGAGCGCGACGGTTTTCTCGACCACGTGGGAGGCGCCCATGCCGGTGACCATTGCGAAGGCAGTAAGCGCGAAGAGCACGGTAATCACGATCACTGAGAGGTAGGTGGCACGTGGCACGACCTTCTTGGGATCCCGCGACTCTTCACCATAAATCGCGGTGGCCTCGAATCCGATGAAGGAGGCGAACGCGAACGCGAAGGCGATACCAGCCGATCCGGCGAGCCCGCCAGCGAGGATCGCGGCCGGGTTGAAGGATGCCAGGAAGTTGATGCCCTCCGGCCCGCCGCTTGCCAGGATGACCACCGACGTGACCACGAGCGCGGTGAGTTCGAGGAGCATGAGCACGCCGAGCACCCGTGCGCCCACGTCCACTCGCAGCAAGGAGAGCACGGTCACCACCGCCCAAGAAATGAGAGACCACGCCCACCACGGCAGGATTCCGACCTGGCCTGCCATGACCGCACCAAAGAAACCGAAGATCGCGAGCTGCACCGCCACGTAAGCGAGAATCGAGACAAACGCCGAGGCGATACCCACATGGCGGCCGAGA
>JAYTTG010000567.1:0-11177 GCA_043745175.1 Microbacteriaceae bacterium | reverse complement strand
CGTCTGTCCATTTGATTGACGGTGTGGTCTCCGTTCCGGTTTGCGTTCCGGTGGTGCGCTCGAGGTTGCTGGAAAAGGGCGTGGAGTCGTCGTTCTTGGGGAAGGTCATCGGCAGTTTGCCCGATGGATTGACCAGCCCGTAGAGCAGGTTCGACGTTGCCTCGCTGCCCCGTTCGCCTGGGTACCACATTTCGAGGACAGAATCGACGTTGTCGACCCAGGGCATCGCTACGGCGGTTCCGGAGTTGAGGACTACGACGGCTTTGTGGCCGGCCGCATGGGCTGCGGCACTTACGGTGTTGATTAGGTTCACCTGCGTCGCGTTGAGGTTCCGAAGGGCGGCCGACGTAGACGAGTTCGGTCCGGCACCCTGAGTGATCCCTGGAGTGGAGTCATCGACGAAAATGACAGTTTTATCGTTCGTCTTCGCCGCCTCGACTGCCGCGGCTGTGTTCTGTGCCAGAGGGGCCCAAGCGAAGCGGACCGTCGGTGCCGTGGCTGTTGTGACGGTCGGTTTGTAGGTGAAGCTGATCTTGTGCAGTCCGACCGATAGGGGCAGGCTCACGCCCAGGTTCTGCTTGCCGAGGTATTGGCCATTGGACGCCCGTTCCCCGCCAGGGAATGCGTTCGGCAGGATGTTTCCTCCGGGGTTTACGATCGTCTGCGCAGCATCATCGACGCTGAGGCTGAGCGGCTCCGGCGGAGCGTTGCGGCTGGCCTCCTGCTGGATGCCGCCGTTGTACGCCGACTTGTTGCCCGTGTCGACACCGAATGGCCGCTGGAGAAGCAGCCCGTAGGTGTCTGCTGTGGTGACGTTAAGGTAACCGGTCCAGGTGTACTGGCCGCCCCTGGCGAGGGTCGTCTGCTGGCCATCAATGGTGCTATCCACGGTCGTTGTTCCGTCGGTGCTCGTGCGGGTGAGGCCGGGTAGGGCGTTCGCGTCCTTCGTCACTCTCAGGTTGTCGGTGGGGACGGTGTCCCCGATCCAATCCACGCCCGGCGCGGATGTGACTTTCGCCGAACCCACCTGCGCCCTGATGGCCTTGAGCGGGGTGTAGAGGACCTGGTCGCCAAAGCCGCGAGCTCGTTCGCCGCCAGGGCTTGCGGGCAGGAGCGTCGAGGTGGGGCCGACGACCGCTACGGTTTTGTTTGTCGACAGGGGAAGGGCATCCTTGTCATTCTTCAGGAGAACTCCGCTTTCCTCGGCCAGCGCCAGAGCGACATCATCGCCACTCTGCTTGTCAACGCTCGTGCCGTTGTAGGTCGATGTGACGTCGCCGTGCTGTGGTACCGCTGACTCGTAGGCAGTGGGAATCTTGCTGTTGTCAAGCAGGCCAAAGCGCTCGTACTCGTAGAGCATGCGCGAGACCGCATTGGCCGTCGCAGCGGCATACGGTGCACTAAACGATAATGAGGTTAAGTCGATGAGTGGGACGAGCGTGGACGCCGACAGGTTGCTCGAGGCGAACTCATTGTCCATCCCAGCTAGGACGTCCGACGTTGCCTTGCTGGCGGTGTAGTCGGACGTGATGAAACCCTTGAGTTGGAACTGATTCTTGACGATGTTGGTGAGGAGATTGGAGTTCGAGCAGGCGTACTGCGGTGTGCTTTGCTCGCCGACAATCTGGAAGATCGCGTATGAGCACATCACCGAGCTAACGCCGCCCTGCTGGATTGCGGACTGCGCCGGTGCGAGGTAGATCTCGTGGGCCGCCTGTGATCCGATCAGCGACGGCGTGTCTCTATCTTGGCCGTTGTAGAACGACACATGTTTGACCTGTGACATAAGACCGGTGCTCTGAATGCCGTTAATCTCGGCCGCGGAGAACTGAGAGGAGACATACGCGTCTTCACCGTTCGTCGTCAAATTCCTGGACCAGGAAGGGTAGCGCGCCATATCGACCTGGGGGCCGTAAACGAGATCTACGCCCAGAGCCCTCCCTTGTTTTCCGACTTCTTCACCGAGCACGTTGTACGCATTGCGGTCGAAGGATGAGGCGAGTCCAAGTCGTGTGGGGAACGCTGTCCCGTCGGCGTACACGTTGATGCCCAAGGCGTCGGCGTGCCGGATCGCGGGGATGCCAAGTCGGGGAACCCCGGCCAGATAGCCAGCTTGGCCGTGCCTATCCGGGTCGACGCCGTGCTCGATAACGGCCACCTCTTCGTCCGGGGCCATCTGGGAAAGAAGATATTTGACAGTCTTCGTGAATGGGGCGTCCGAGGCGGTGGCCGGTGAGACCCCAGGGGTGGTCGCCGGGGTGGGCTGTGCGGCGGTGGCCGCCAGTGTTCCTGAGGCCATGCTCAACACCAGTGCAATGCCTACACCCCCTGCGCACATCGACAGCGCGGTCTTTACGACCCTTCTGTCACGTCGCCCTTGATTGCTGATCTGATTCACGGTTGTCCTCTCTGACACCACTCAAGATTGATCAAGCCCTCCCGAGTCATCTTCGACCAGGGAGCAAGCATCCTCGGCGTCTTTACTGCTGTGCGCAGAAGAATCACGGCCGCCGAGGCTGACGCAAGTCAACCTCGAATCTTCTCGTCAGTCAATGCTTGAAAGAGTGCAGTTCACTCTTTTTTTTGACCAGTGATCGCAAAAAAGATTTTTTACTATCGCCATACTGTTTATGCTGACTACGTGATCGATGTCAGAGCTGTCGCCCCGCGAGAGAGGGCCCTTGAAGACCTCTACGACCGTATTCGGCTTGCCCCTGAGGGACTTTCCCGTTCAGAACTGGCCTCATCGGCGTCGATGTCTCCCAGCGGTGTCACGTTTCTGGTGCGTCGGCTTTTGCGAGAAGGCCGAGTGGTGGAGGTCGATCCTCTTGCAAAAGGCAAGGGCTCGGGGAGCGGTCGACCAGCTCTCCGTCTGCTCCCGACTCCGTTGTCGGGATGGGTGGCGGGCATCGATTTTGGCCACAAGCACATTTCCGTGGCACTGGCTGATGGTTCTGGCGCGGAGATTGCGAGCGCGATGACGTTGCTGAATGTCGACTTGAACGCGCAGGAGGCAATGAATGCGGCCTGCGAGCTTCTCGACCGGTTATGTAAAGAATTCGAAGTCGGCGACCTTGTCACAATCGTCGCGGGTATCCCTGGCCCCGTAGACGCGCAACGCGGAGTGGTCCGATCCCCCACGATTTTGTCGGGCTGGGTCGGGCTTGATCCGGCTGCGGAGTTAGAGCGGCGCCTTGGGCACAGCGTGCTGGTCGAAAATGATGCAGTCCTCGGCGCGATCGGAGAACATCGTCGCGGTGTGGCAGTCGGGCATGATGACGTTCTTTATGTGAAAATTTCCGACGGCATCGGAGCGGCACTCATTCTGGGAGGCCGCATTTACAAAGGCTCGGCCGGATTAGCCGGTGAGATAGGACACAATCGCCTCGAAAACAACGCGGAGCTGTGTCGCTGCGGTAGCCGAGGGTGTCTTGAGGCAGTGGTTTCAGTCGAGAGTGTCGTCGCGCAGCTAGCCCACAGTCATGAAGGCGTCACCATCGATCGAATCGACAGCCTCCCCTTCGCAGACGAAATCACAAACCGCATTTTCAGCGACGCCGGTCGCACTGTTGGTCAAGCCTTGTCCTCGCTGTGCAACCTGCTCAACCCCAGTCTCTTAGTGGTCGGCGGCACACTCGGAACGGCTAATCCTGCGCTTCTCACCGGCATCAGACTGGGTATCGATCAGTATGCGCAACCTGCAGCAGCTCGAGGAATGACCGTTTCAGCGGCAGAACACGGAAGCCGGGCCGAACTCGTTGGAGCGCTTTCTCTCGCCGCCCGCGCAACGTTGTGACCACCGGAAACGCCGCCGCTGCAGGTCGTCAAGAGCTCTTCCGGGTCATCCCGCTTGCCTCGTCGACTTCGATTGCGGCGACCTCATCGCGACAACCCTCAACCAATCTGCCATCGGGACGCTGATGGAACGCAGCAGCCGCTGCATCATGCTCGTGCACCTCCAGCACGACTACACCGCCGAAACGGTCCGCGATGGCCGAACACGACGTATTCCGCATCGCCACCGGCATGGACGTGTTCTTCTGCGAGCAAGCAAGCCCATGGCAGCGCGGTAGCACCGAGACCAGCAAGGGGTCAGCTACACCATACTTCCGCAAGGGCACCGAGCTCTCCGCTTACGGGCCGGGGGATTTGGAGAGCGTTGCTCAGCAGCTCAACTGCGGACCGCGAAAGACACTCGGTGGGCACAGACCAGCTGAACGGACCCGTGGTCTATCGATCACGCCATAAAGCCGGTATTGCACTGATCCTTCGAATCCAGGGGACGTCACCCCTCCAGTGACCAACCGGATGGCGCCAAGACGACGCAGAGTTACCTGAACTGTCCGGCCCGCGCCTCGATCGCAGAGACAGGTTTAGAGGGCGCTGGAGTTCGCCCCCGTCATCATTGCAATCGCGGGGGTTTTCCCATACCTGAACGCTGGAGCTGAGAAAAAATAGGCCGGATGCAGACGTAATGCACAGAAACTTTTCCTAGCCTTCGTTGGATGATTTCTTCCCTCATGGCCGAGCGCGCGTCAGTCGCGCCCCACGTAATCGCCGGGGGACCCGCGACACGTCTCACTGCTCTCGATGGGCTGAGAGGAGTGGCTGCGGTGGTCGTGGTGCTTTACCATCTCTACCTCGTGGCGGAGCCGGTTTTGCGTCGGCAGGGAGGATCCGGAGTCGGCAGCCCGTTGTGGTGGGTTTCGCAGACACCGCTCAAACTGGTCACAGCCGGATCAGAAGCCGTGCTCGTGTTCTTCGTTCTGAGCGGCCTCGTTGTCGCCCTGCCGGTATTGAAACACGGTGGCTTTTCGTGGTCAGGGTTCCTCAGTGGCCGGTTGGCGAGACTCTATCTGCCCGTGTGGGCGTCGATCGCGATCGGAACGTTGCTCATCTGGATGATCCCCCGTCATGATTCAGCGGTCGGCCAAGGGACATGGATGGATAATTCCCAAGCGACTTCGACCAGCTGGAGCACGTTTCTCACGGAGGCCAGCCTCACACGCGCGTCGTACGACCTGAACAATGTGTTGTGGTCACTTCGGTGGGAACTGCTGTTTTCCGTTTTGCTTCCCCTTTTTGTTGCAGCGGCTATTTTCGCCGCCCGGTATTGGGTAGTCGCTCTTGCGGCGGCCATTGCCCTGAGCACGATCGGCGTGCTGAGCGGCAGTGACGGGCTTCGGTACCTCCCGGTATTTTTCATAGGCACCCTGATGGCGGTGCGACTGGACGCGATCCGGGAGTGGACAAGGCGCCGTTTGCTCAGAGCGTCTTCCACCCTGTGGGGTGTGGCGCTGACTGGCGCCGCCCTCCTGCTGCTCATCTGCCAATGGCTCCTGCGCCCGGTGGTACCGGCGGGATCCGTTGCGAATACAATTTTTGCCCAGCTCTCGGTGCTCGGTGCCGCTGGCTTGGTGCTGGCCGCCATCGGGGTAGCTCCCGTGCGTACTGCGCTAGAGGTCAGGCCCCTGCAGTGGCTCGGCAGAGTCTCGTTCAGCCTCTACCTCATTCATATGCCTCTCCTCGCTACCCTCACCTTCATGTTCGGGGACGACCGCTGGTGGCTCGTGGCGCTGATCACGGTGCCGCTGGCCGTGCTTGCAGCCTGGGGATTCAATCAGGTGATCGAGGGTCCGTCCCAACGATTGGCGCGACGTATCAGCAGCTCGGTGTCGAGACGCCTTGACGCCCACCGGGCAGGAGGGGCATTGAGCCGGGCCGTCTCCGGATCAGCCGCGGAGAGCGGTCGGTAGCACGTCACGAGGGAGCGGAGGCGCGATTACCCAGATGACCTCCGTCTCGTAGTTGCAAGGATTCGACCATTCGTGAAGGAGACGTGCCGAGAAGGTGGTCGACTCTCCGGCCTCGAGAGGGCGGGGTATCGAATCCACCGTGAGGTTGAGCCGTCCGCGGAGCACGATCGCGAAGATCGTGTTCGCCTCGAGCCGGTAGGGACCATCCGACCCACCTCCTGGCCGCAGGACGGTACGCATGACCTGGATGAGTTTCTCATCCCGCGGTGTCAGGAGGTATTCGCTGATATCCACGCCACCCATCTGCAGGTGGCTGCCCCCACGCACGACGGTCTCGGCCGGGTACTCGAACAGGGCACCGATACTGATTCCGATCGCGTCGCAGATCCGGAGCAGGGTTGGCACCGACACCCGAGAATGACCCCGCTCGAGGAGGCTGAGAAAGCCCTTGGTCAGATCGGATCGCTCGGCGATCTCGGCGAGGGTGAGGCCTCTGGCGAGACGGAATGTACGTAAGCGTGGCCCGGCTTCGTTCATCCCGGATGCGGCGTCGAAGCGTGCTGGTTGCGCGCGGGACATGCGGTCTCCTCCCATCTTTTCGAACTCGCTGTTGACAAGCTCTCCTCGGTCTGTCACTGTGCATCGAAGTTTAGTGCTGCTAAACCCGCCGCCGTCGTCGAAAGCTGAGGCCCCCATTGTCTTGCTCTGCCATCCTGTCATCCAGCACTCGATCTGCCCCGTATCGCTTCGGAACTCGACGATGAAGGGGATCCTGTTTGAGGCACCCGGATCGGTTCCCATCTTCACCGACATCGAACTTGCACAGCCGCAGTCCGGCGAGGTGGAAGTGACCATCACGGCGGCAGGAGTGTGCCATTCCGACCTGCATGTCGTCGCAGGCGACTGGGATATCGCGACTCCTGTGGTGCTCGGCCACGAAGGGTCGGGAATCGTCAGCGCTCTCGGCCCCGGGGTAACCGACCTGAGCATCGGCGACCATGTCGTGCTTTCCTGGGTGCCGAGCTGCGGCACCTGCCGCTTTTGCCTGGCCGGTCGACCCGCACAGTGCTCCCTGGTCGCCTCGGTGGTGGCGCCCCTCGGTGTGCTGCACAATGGCACCAGCAGGCTCTCGAAGGACGGTCGCACGCTTCATCACTACCTCGGCGTATCATCCTTTGCCGAGCGCGTGGTGGTGCCCGTGTCCGGGGCGATCCGGGTGCGGATGGATGCCCCGCTCGACGTGCTCGCCCTGGTCGGCTGCGCTGTCGCTACCGGGGTCGGTGCCGTCATGAAAACCGCTAACGTGCAACCGGGCTCCACCGTCGCGGTCATCGGGTGCGGCGGGGTCGGACTCTCGTGCGTGCAGGGTGCTCGTCTGGCCGGGGCGTCCCGGATCGTCGCGGTCGACATCATGCCAGAGAAGCTCGACCTCGCGCTCCGCCTCGGCGCCACCGACGCGATCGACAGCAGCAGCATGGATGCCGTGGCCGCGCTGAAGAAAATGGTGCCAGAAGGCCTCGACTACGTGTTCGACGCCATCGGCAAGATCTCCACTACCGAGCAGACGATCGCCGCGCTCGGCCTCGGAGGGTCCGCGGTGATCGTCGGTTTGCCTCCCACCGGCCAGCACGCGCGATTCGACCCATTGGCTCTCGCCGAGGCCGACCAGCGCATCCTCGGCTCCAACTACGGATCCGTCGTTCCTCAACGAGACATCCCCTGGCTCGTCGACCTCTATATGAGCGGCGAGCTCGATCTCGACTCCCTGGTCTCTGCCCGCCGGCCGTTGTCGGAAGCGCCAGGGGCCCTCGCGGATCTTGCCGCGGGACACGCACTTCGCCAGCTGCTCGTACCCGTGCCCGACCCCATCGAATCGGAGTAGAAATGCCCACTTCCACCCCCTCAACAATCGACCACAGCGGCGGTCTGGCGTAGCGGAGCGTCACCCCGTTCGAAGTCGGTGCCCAGAGTGTCGCCAATGTCGCCCCGAGCACGGTCATCGCCTTCGGGCCGGCCCAGATGGCGGCATCCGCAGGCAACGGCGCCTGGTTCTCTTTCCTGATCGGCACGGTCATCGTGCTGGTGATCGCTTTCTCGATCCTGGCCTTCGCCCGACGCCGCGCCGGAGTGGGTTCCCTCTACTCGCTGGTGCGGCCCGCCCTCGGTCCCACCGGATCCTTCATCACCGGCTGGGCGCTATTGATCGGTGTTATCGCCATCGCCGCCGGCTCGATCTGCGGTGCCGGATTCTTCCTCTCGACTTTCTTGGGCCACTTCGGGCTGACCGCCTTCTCAAGCATCCTCGGGCAGATCGTGCTCGATCTCCTACTGCTGGCCGGGGCGATCTTTCTGACCATCACCAGCGTTCGCGTGTCGGCACGAGTCTCCGCGACGCTCGAGGTCGTCTCGATCATCGTGATCGTGGCGACCCTGGTGATTATTTTCTTCAAGAGCGGTAACCTGTTTAATGCGTCCCAATTCGCGCTCACCGGGTCGAGTTTCGGTGGCATCGTGTTCGCCGTGGTCATTGCGATTCTGGGCTTCGTGGGTTTCGAGAGTGCCGCATCGCTCGGGGCGGAATCCAAGGATCCCTTCCGGGCGATCCCGCGGGCAGTGATCGGCAGTGCGATTTTGGCGGGCTTCCTCTACAACTTCGCCACCTACTCCCAGGTCGCACAGTTCAGGGGTGGCGCCGCGGCGCTCGCCAAGAGCGCGTCGCCGATGGACGACCTGACGAACCAGTGGGGGCTCAGCTTTCTGCAACCGGTGCTTGATTTCGGTTTCTCCGCGTCATTTTTCGCGGTCGTTGTGGCCTGCATCACCGTCGGCGCACGGATCCTGTTCGGGATGAGTAATGAGGGAATACTGCCCGGGTGGCTTGGCCATGCGCATCCCCGCCACAAGACACCGTCGAAGGCGATCTGGCTGGTCGTGCCTCTCGTCGCGATCCCTGCGGTGGTGGTCTTGTCGACCGGAGTCGCGTCGCTCTCGGCGACGACCTACATCGACACGGTCGGCGTCTTCGGATACATGGTCAGCTATGCCGCGGTCTGCATCGGGGCCCCGTTTTTCGTCAAGAAGAGGGGACTGCCGAGGGTTGCCCTCTCTGTCGTGCTGGGGTTGCTCGGAGTCGCCTCCCTTGCTTACGTATTTTATGCCAACGTCTTTCCCGTGCCCGCCTTTCCGTTCAACACCCTGCCCTACTACTTCCTCGCTGCAATGCTGGGGGGAATCGTCGGGTATGCCGTGTTGCGCGCGCGTCAGCCGGAGGTAGCGGAGCGCGCCGGTACATTTGCCGACGAGTCGAGTTAGGGGCAGACTCGATACCCTGGGGGGTATACTCTTCTCAGCGCCAAATGAGCCGAGGAGAAACCGATGTGTAGAGCAGTAACCTGCAAGACCTGCGGAAAGACCACATGGGCGGGATGTGGAGAGCACGTCGACCAGGTCATGAAGAAGGTACCTGCTGCCGACCGCTGCCCCGGCCACGTGACGGAACCGGCACCGGCATCCTTCCTCTCTCGACTGTTCAAGCGATAGAGCGCGCAATGGTTCCTGTGACACCGATGCGCACTGTCATCGTCGGCGGCGTGGCTGGGGGGATGTCGGCGGCGACCCGTCTGCGTCGCCTCGATGAGCACGCCGAGATTGTGGTCTTCGAGCGCGGCGACTACGTCTCATTCGCGAACTGCGGGCTGCCCTATTTCGTCGGAGGAATCATCGCTGATCGTTCCGCGCTCCTGCTGCAAACACCGCAGTCGCTCGCCGCGCGGTTCCGCATCGAAGTGCGGACGGGGCAGGAGGTGGTGGCTATCGACCGGGCGTCACGGATCGTGACGGTGCGGGACGTGCACACCGGCGTTCGGCGCGCGGAACGATACGACAACCTGGTGCTCGCCGGAGGCGCGATGACCGCCCTCGAGCGGGTGGATGACGGCATCCCTACATTCACTCTGCGCACGATCGACGACGTCGACCACATCACCGCGACCCTCGATGCGCGGTCGGATTTCGTGACGGGGACCGCAGTCGTGATCGGTGCAGGATTCATCGGGCTCGAGGCCGTAGAGAACCTCGTGCACCGGGGACTGTCGGTGGTGCTCGTACAGCGGAATAGCCAGGTCATGTCTCCGCTCGATCCGGAGATGGCCGCCCTGGTCTTACAGCGCCTGAAGGCTGCGGAAGTGGATGTGCGCCTCTCGACGACGGTGCTCTCCGAGAGCGATGGCGTCCTCACACTCAGCGACGGAACCACACTGACCGCCGACCTCGTGATTTCGGCCAGCGGGGTGTATCCCGACACCTCGTTGGCAAGGGATGCGGGTCTCCGTATCGGAGAGAGCGGCGGTATCTGGGTCGACGCGCAGCAGCGGACGAGCGATGGGCACGTCTTCGCGGTCGGGGATGGAACCGAAAAGACCGACGCCGTGGATGGTCGCGGCACGCTCGTGACGATGGCGGGGCTCGCCAATCGACACGGGCGCGCGGCCGCGGATACCATCGCGGGCGTGCCGACGGACGCAGCACCGTCCCTGGGAACCTCGATCGTCGGCCTGTTCGACCTCACCATCGGGATGCTCGGCTGGAGCGAGCATCGACTCGTCGCCGCAGGGCGACCGGCACGTGTCATCCACACCCACCCGGATTCGCACGCAACCTACTATCCGGGTGCGGACCAGATGCATATCAAGCTGCTCGTGGACCCTGCCACCGATGCCATTCTTGGCGCGCAGATCATCGGGGGAGCCGGGGTGGACAAGCGCATCGACATACTTGCAACGGCCATGGCCGGCGGGATCACGGCATCCGGCCTGAGCCGCCTGGAGCTCGCGTATGCGCCACAGTACGGTTCGGCGAAGGACCCGATCAACCAGCTCGGGTATGTGGCCGACAACCTCGCTCACGGTAGCGTGACGAGTGTGCAGTGGCACGAGCTCGACGCCGCGGTAGAGCGGGGCGAGACCCTGGTCGATGTGCGGTCCGCCGCGGAATTCGCGGCGGAAAGCATCCCGGGCGCCCGCAACATTCCGCTCGACCAACTGCGGACGCGGCTGGACGAGCTGCCCGAAAGCCCCCTGGTCGTGCACTGCAAGGTCGGTCAGCGCGGTCACACCGCCGCGCGGCTGCTCAGCCAATACGGGTTCGTCGTGCGGAACCTCGACGGCGGCTACCTCACCTGGGCTGATGGCCGCACCGCCACCGAATCCGCCTTCCAATACGAAAGAATCACGCCATGACCGCCACAGTGCACACACCCGACTCTTCGGCCGGCCGCGCCGCGGAGCAGAAGAAAATCCTCAACCGGCTGAAGCGCGCCCAGGGCCAGCTCGCTGCGGTGATCGCCGCCGTCGAGGGCGGAGGAAGCTGCACGGAGGTCGTCACCCAGCTCGCCGCAGTCTCCAGCGCGCTCGACCGAGCGGG
>JAYTTG010000566.1:0-3012 GCA_043745175.1 Microbacteriaceae bacterium | reverse complement strand
CGCGACAGCCAGCGCCTGAGCGGCCCGACGCAGGCTAACCACTCGCGGTAAAAGGTATTTGTGCCGGTGGTGGGACTCGAACCCACACGCCCTTTCGGGCAAAGCATTTTGAGTGCTCCGCGTCTGCCATTCCGCCACACCGGCGCACGATACCGAGGCCAAGAATACCGTAGGCTTGCAGTCGTGCCAGACCAGGAAAGCGCTACTCAGACCCCCCGCCGCGTCGTGGTGGCCGAGGATGAGTCGCTCATCCGACTCGATATCGTCGAAACTCTTCGAGACAATGGATTCGAGGTTGTCGGTGAAGCGGGAGATGGCGAGACGGCTGTCGCCCTCGCCACGGAATTGCGTCCAGACCTTGTGATCATGGATGTGAAGATGCCGCTGCTCGACGGTATCTCCGCTGCGGAGCGACTCACCAAGAACCACATCGCTCCCGTGGTGCTGCTCACTGCCTTCAGCCAGAAGGAGCTCGTCGAACGGGCGACTGAAGCGGGCGCCCTGGCCTATGTGGTCAAACCCTTCACCCCCAACGACCTGCTTCCCGCCATCGAGATCGCCCTCGCGCGCTATGCGCAGATCATCACCCTCGAAGCCGAAGTCACTGACCTGGTGGAGCGCTTCGAGACCCGCAAACTCGTCGACCGCGCCAAGGGCCTGCTCAACGAGAAGATGGGACTCACCGAGCCCGAGGCCTTCCGATGGATTCAGAAAGCCTCCATGGACCGGCGCCTCACAATGCATGACGTGGCCCAGGCGATTATCGAACAGCTCTCCGCCAAAAAGTAGCGCGCCAAGAAAGAGCTGGCAAAGTAGCAGATGCTCGCTACGTCCTAGGCATCGCGCAGGAAGTTCGTCATACGCACCGTCGACAGACGTCGGCCCTGCTCGTCGCGCATGACGATCTCGTGGGTAGCGAGAGTTCGGCCCAGGTTCAGGGCCGTGCACGTGCCGGTGACAAGGCCCGATGTGATCGAGCGACTGTGGGTCGCGTTGATCTCGATACCGACGGCGATACGCCCAGGGCCCGCATGGATCGCGGAAGACACCGATCCAAGCGTCTCTCCAAGCACCACGTGCGCGCCGCCGTGAAGCAAGCCAACGACCTGCGTGTTGCCCTCGACCGGCATTGTCGCGACCGACCGTTCGGCGGAGAGTTCAAGGAATTCGAAGCCCATCTTCTGGGCGAGCGCACCACCACCGGAGTTCACGAGCCGTTCCACGAGTTCCGGGTCGAGATCGTCGGGGATGATGGTCATCGGCTTCTTCCTGGCGGGGCTGTAGGGCGTCGGCGGCCACGGATAAGCTGATCGTGTGCCGGACAACGAAAAGCCTACCCTCCTCGTTATCGACGGGCATTCCCTTGCCTTCCGAGCGTTTTATGCTCTTCCCGTCGACAGCTTCCAGAACCGCGATGGTCAACACACCAATGCGATACACGGGTTCATTGCGATGCTGCTCAACCTTCTTCAGAAGGAGAAACCGACCCACCTGGCGGTCGCATTCGATATCTCGCGATACTCGTTCCGCACCAGGGAATATCCCGAATACAAGGGGACTCGTGGGGAGACGCCGGCTGAGTTCATCGGCCAGATCCCACTGCTCGAGGAGGCGCTGCACGCCATGGGGATCACGACGGTGTCGAAAGAGGACTACGAAGCCGATGACATCCTCGCCACTCTCGCGATGAAGGGTGCTCAGCAGGGCTTCCGGGTGCTCATCGTCTCGGGCGACCGGGACGCGATTCAGATGGTCAACGATGATGTGACCCTGCTCTATCCGAATGCGCGTGGTGTGTCAGAACTCAAGCGCTACGACCGCGATGCCGTATTCGAGCGTTACGGTGTCGAACCCCACCAGTATCCGGATGTCGCAGCTCTCGTCGGCGAGACGAGCGACAATCTCATCGGCATCGACAAAGTGGGAGAAAAGACAGCCGTCAAGTGGATCACCCAGTACGGCGGTCTGGACGAGGTGCTCGCCCACGCGGATGAGATCAAGGGCGTCGTTGGAGAGAAGCTCCGCGAACAGCGGGATCGCGCCATCCGCAACCGAAAGCTCAATCACCTCCTCACCAACGTGGAGTTGCCCGTCGGCCCCCACGACCTCGACCGGCGGCCGATCGACGAGGTTGCCGTGCGAGAAGTCTTCGACAAGCTGCAGTTTCGTACGCTTCTCGACCGAGTGCTCAAGATCGCTGCAGCGGCGGGAGATCCGGTCTCGCTGGAGTCGACCGGCGAAGGTTCGGCAGCACCGGTGTCCGAGGTGCCCGGCGTGCGCACCATGATCGATGAAGAACTCGGTCACTGGATCGCCACAGTCAGCGCCAAGGGCACTCACCCGCTCGGACTGCACCTCGAGGTGGGGCCGGAGGGGATCACCGGATTCGGCCTCGCCACAGCCGAGGACTCGGCCTACGTGCCCTGGGCTGTGGGACGACCGGACTATGACGCTCTGGCCGAGTGGCTGGCCTCCCCAGCGCCGAAGTACGTGTTCGACTTCAAGCCGGCGCTCAAGCGTCTGCAGAAGGCCGGATTGGCGCTCGATGGTGTCGTGTTCGATACGACTCTCGCGGCGTGGCTGCTCAAGCCGGGTGGCCACGACCAGCCCCTCGCGGAGCAGGTGTATACCCATCTGGGGGAGCACCTCGCCGAGCCGGATCCCAACCAGCTCGTGCCGGAGACGGATGCGGTGAGCGTGGCGACGCAAGCCTGGTACGTCCTGCGCCTGTCGGAATACCTCACCGAGCGACTGGACGAGGGATCGATCCGTGTGCTGCGAGAGATCGAGCTTCCCCTGATTCCGGTGATTTCGGCGATGGAGACGACGGGGATCACGGTAAATCCGAACATCCTCAGCCGTCTCAATCGTGAACTCGGGGTGACCGCCGCTGATTTGGCGACACGCGCATATGCCGAAATCGGTGGACGCGAAATCAACCTGGGATCGCCAAAGCAGTTGCAGCAGGTGCTGTTCGAAGACCTGCAGATGCCGAAGACCCGCTCCAACAAG
>JAYTTG010000565.1:0-3012 GCA_043745175.1 Microbacteriaceae bacterium | reverse complement strand
GATGGACTACCGCCCGAGTTCGTCGATCGTGATCGCCGCGTTGATGAGCGCAAGGTGGCTGAGGCCCTGCGGGAGGTTGCCGAAAAACTCGTGCGTCTCGGCATCCATCATCTCTGAGTAGAGGCCGACGTCATTGCCCAGCGCCACCAGTTCGGTCATTCGCGCCCGGGCCTCGTCGGTGCGGCCGACGCAGGCCAGCGCGCCGGCCATCCAGAAGGCGCACGCCACGAAAGTACCCTCTTCATGCTGCATGCCCGAATACCGATAGACCAGTGATCCGCGACCGAGCTCGCTCTCGATCGCATCGATGGTGCCCGACATCCGCTCGGTCCGATCGAAGCCGCTCGCCGCGTGCAGCAATACGGATGCGTCGAGCTTTTCGCTGCCCGGATACATCACATAGCTCTGGCGCGGCTCGGACCACGCGTTGTTCACAACCCAGTCGCGGATGCGATCCCGCTCCGCCGCCCAACGCTCGTTTCCGCCGGGTAGCTGGCCGAGCGTGGAGAGGTGCACCGCACAGTCGAGGGCTTGCCAGCAGCCGAGTTTCGACGAGGTGTAGTGCTGCTGCTCTTCGAGCTCCCAGATACCCGAGTCCGGGCGCTGCCAGTTGTCGCACGCACGGTCGGCGATCGTGGCGAGCAGGCGTCCGGTCTCGGCATCGAGCAGGTTGCCGTCGCCGACATAGGCATGCACCACATCGAAGAGGTCGCCGTAGGCACCGAGCTGCCGCTGTCCCTGAGCCCCGTTGCCCACCACCACTGGACCGATGCCACGCCACCCCGGAACATCCGGTCGCGAACTGCCTTCGGGCACCGAGCCATCGAGCGCATAGAAGATATGCAGCTCTGGACCCTGTTCACGGATCGTCGTGAGCAGCCAAGAGACGGCCTCATGGGTCTCTTCGCGCAACCCGAAGCGGATGAGCGCGCGCACCGTGTATGCGAGGTCGCGAACCCAGGCGAATCGATAGTCCCAGTTCTTTCCGCCCTCCCGAGACTCCGGAATCGACGTGGTCGCCGCCGCGGCGATGGCGCCGGTGGGGCTGTGGATGAGCAGTTTAAGGGCGAGCGCGCTGCGCAGCACCGCCTCGCTCCATTCGCCCTTCCAGGAGAACTCGGTCGACCAGGCCTTCCAGTTGGCGATGGTGCGATCGATCCCGCGATCCACGATTTCCGGGGTGATCATGCGCAGCGGCTCGCGTTCTGTCGCCGTGACGACCACGAGGTGACGGGACCCCTCGGAAGTGGTGAACGCACCGGCGATGCCCTGCGCCTCGGCTGCGGATGGCCCGTGGTCGATGCCGCGCACACCGAGCATCACGCCGTCGACCCGGATCACCGCGCCCTGCACCGTGTGCTCGACCCAGGGAGCGGCGGCGCCGAGCATCGTGCCGGGTGCAACCGACCAGCGCACCGCGACGGCGCCAGTCAGCCCGTCGACCCGTCGAGCGAGCTCGGCCCAGGGCAGCCGTCCCGCCACCCCGGTGACCAGGGCGTCGGTCACGCGCACGCGGCCCGCGGCGGTGGTGAAAGTGGTCTGCAGCACGTTGGTACCGGCCACATACCGTCGCGTGACCGTGTAGTCATCGACCGGACGCAACTCGATGTGACCGCCGTGCGGAGCATCCACAATCGCGGCGAAGGCGGGCGGGGTGGGCAGGTTTGGCGCCGGAAACCAGTCGATGGACCCGTCGAGCGCGATCAGCGCGACCGTGCGACCATCGCCGATCGCCGCGTACGCGCGCAGGTCTGCGTAGCCGTCGATACGGTTGGCGGGTCCCTCGCCGGCCCCCCGCAGCGAAAATCCGGTCATGCGCCGAAGCGACGCGCCGGCCGTCCGTGGGTGGCGGTGTCGATCGCGAAGATCGCTCCGGAGAGCGGGTGAGCCTCCAGCTGCTCCTCCGTGAGATTCTCACGCGCGGAGCCGACAAAAAGCGTTGACATCCCCGGTCCGCCGAATGCAACAGAGGTGATATTCGGCGCAGGTAACTCGACCATCACGTCCTCGACTCCCTCCGGCGTGTACCGCACCACTCGACCGCCTCCATAGATGCCGCCCCAGAGGAATCCCTCGGCGTCGATGGTGAGTCCATCATGCGGCTCTCCGCAATGAAAGACCTTGACATTGCCGAGCTCCCCGGTTTCGCTGTACGGGGCACGGCAGATCGTCTTCACTGCGGTGTCAGTGAAGAACATCTCGGCGTCATCGAGGCTCCACTCGAAACCGTTGGCTACTCCGAAACCGCCGCGAAGCACGCGGACCCGTCCATCGGCGGCGACCGAATAGAGCGCGCCATCCGGCTCCCCGGTTGTGAGGTTCATCGAGCCGGTGATCCACCGACCGTAGGGGTCGCACTTGCCCTCATTGAGCCGAAGGCCAGCGTGCGCGTGCTCGATGCGGGCGAGATTCCGGATGCCTCCGACCGCGTCAGCGATCACGATCCGGTCGCCGAGGGAGGCCACGTATCCGCTGCTGGCCGCCGTGGGAGCGAACGACGCGAGCGGCGGCGGCAATTCGACCACCGTGTCATCGATGCCGTCGATGGGGCAGCGGTAGAGGCGTCCGGCGGTGATGTCGCACCAGAGAACGAAGCCAGCCGGATCCCACACGATGCTCTCCGCGAGGATGGCCCCAGCATCCCGGAATATCCGGGGCAACCCCCTGACGACGTTCATGATGCCAGCATACGTTTTTATAACGGATGTATAACAAGGGAGTGGTCATGGGCCTCGGAATCACCGGCCGCACGGCCCTCATCAGCGGCGCCGACTCGGGCATCGGGTGGGAGACTGCTCGCATTCTGCTCGGCGAAGGCGTGCGTGTCGTCCTCACCGACAAGGACCAGAAGAGCCTGGATGCCGCGGCAGCGGGCCTCGGAGCCCCCGAGGGTCGGCTGTTCGCCTTCGCCGCCGATGTCACACAGGTCGACTCGATCGCGAAAATGCGCGACCGGGTACTGGACGCGGTCGGCGACATCGACATCCTCGTGCAGTCCTCCGGCATCACCGG
>JAYTTG010000564.1:0-3016 GCA_043745175.1 Microbacteriaceae bacterium | reverse complement strand
GAGTGTCAGCGACTAGAGCGACCGGTCAGGAGAAGATAACAGGGCTGCTTTTACCGCCATCGCTGGAGTCCGCCAGAGCCTGCTCCTCGACCCGATCGGCCGCCCGTCAGCGGAACGCTTACCGGAAAAGCCCGCCTTTGTTACTACGCAGCACACCGTCGTTCAGCAGCGCCTGGAAGTAGCCGAGGGAGTTGCCGAGTGCATTCGGGTGGAAATTAGCCGATGCAGTCAGGTTGGACGGATCGAAACCGATGTACGGGAGACTGGCGCCAATACCGTGGTTTGAGAACTCCGGCGTCACGTCGAGAACCTGGACCTGTTTGCCGAGGCCGGCCACACTGGCCGCGGCGCCGGCGATGGTCGCGTTCAACGCAACTGTCGCAGAATTTACGGTATTGCCGAATGCCGAGACATTGTTGTTGAAGAGCTGCGGATAGGTGAACACCACAATTTTGGCATTCGGCATCGCATCCGCTACCGCCAGGTAGGTTGCGGCGAGAGTGAGTCCGAGGCTGGGCGACGACAGCTGCCCCACTGCAAATCCGAGAGCTGCCTGGCATGTCGCCGATGTCGGATCGGGGGTGCAGGCCTGGAGAACCTGATTGGAGCCGGCGTCGATGCCGCCTACTGTCAGTGTCACCAGGCGCACGCGTGAATTGCGCCCCGTTAACCTGCTTGGCAACTGGCCCAGCTGCTCAATGACTGCAGCCGTGTTCGCTCCGGAACATGACTCGTCGGCCATCAACTTCGAGGTGCTGAGGGCCGCAGTGATGATGGGGTAGCTGGCATATCTGCTCTGCAAACATTGCCCGCTCAGGTACGGTGGTGCTCCCTGTCCGGATGTGAAAGAGTCCCCCAGGGCGACAAAGTCGACACTGGAGTGGGAGTTGGACCAACGCAGTGGTGACGCGGCGATGGCGGGTGCGGCGGAGGCGCCGAAGACTAACGCGATGGTCAGGAGCGAGAGCGCGCTGAGGCGAGATGAAAGTCGGGGGTGAGCTTTGGTTGGGTTGGTCATAGGCGGATTTTATGTCCGGCGATGCCAGTTTGTAAACGGGACGCGATAACTCAGAAGTAAGCTCCGCATAGATGTACCTACTGCCTCATTTGAAACCGCCTGCATACGGAACAGAGCACGGACGGGTCCGCTGAGCGGACGATCAACGGGCGGTATTTTCCGGGAACTCACCGAACCCCGATCGAGGCTAGATCCCGACCCGGGAGGGGCGCCCGTAAGCGGAACGCTCAGCAGGTCACATCTGACGGTGCTCCCGGAGACAGGTATTAAGGCGCTTTTCGGGCTTTGTGGAGTGCCCGCAAGCCGAGCGCTTACTGAAACAACTTGAGCGCTTCGCTGTACCTTTTTGGGTCGTCTCGGGTTTCCGCGGTCAAGAGCAGAGTGTGCTGCCCGATCACTCTGGTGAAGCTGCCTCTGCACGGAATGACGACGACCTTGCTCAGTCCCGCCTGCCACGCCGGGATCAGCGCCCCGAGTGAGACCCGCTCTGGTTCTCCTTCTAAGGACTGGTAGCGACGGTGAGAATTGACCTCGAACTGAGCTTGATTCCAGACCAGATATTGGTCCGTGAAAGCTTCGTCGCCCAAGACATCACGCCAGCTCGGACCGAAGATCTCATGCAACAGAAAGGTACGTTCGTCTGATCCGATCGCGGTTCCATGAAGTTGCTCGAAAACGGTTGCGTCCCGAATCTGCCCCGCGTGCTGGAGGCACGCCTGCCACATCGCAGGCCAGGCTTCCTGCCACTCCGCAATCTTGCCCACACGCACCGCCTCGTTATGAGCGCCGACTGGGGTGACCGAGAGAAGTGGGGCAAGATCGTCTCCGGCTGGCTGCAGACTGCATGCTTCACGAACCCAGAGCAGGTCAAGCAGTGTTTGCGAATCGTCTTCGATGGTGAGGACCATATCGTGTGGCCAGGGATTGCCTGGAATCGGAACCGACGAAAGCATCAAATCCTCCTCCGGGACGAGCTCTCACTGAGTCTCACCTGAACCGAGCCCTGCACGCAACCTCAACCGCCGCTTCCCTGCCAAACGACCCAGTTACCTGCCCATCGAGAGGACACCAGAATTCCTCGCAAGGGGAACGCCATGCGGGATGCTTTGTCACCCGCTCTCCCCCCGTAACCCCGACCTTGTACTGGTGGATACGCGAGTCATCGCAAACGCGCCAATGGAGTTCTTCATCGCTGGCGTAAGCGACGCTCTCGCGCCATGGTTGGAAGCAAAAGCCGTAGCCGCAACGTTCTCCAACACCATCGCGAGTGATTTGCCCACAGCTACCGGGACCGCCCTCGCCCGACTGTCTCGGGACCTTTTAGGGGAGAACCCTATTCCTGCTATTGCCGCAGCACGCGACTACGTTGTCACTCCGGCGTTTGAGACGGTTGTCGAGGCCAATACTCCTCTTTCTGGACTTGGGTTTGAATCGGGTGGCCTTGCGGCAGCCCACGCGATTCACAGCGGTCTCACCGCCGCGCCACAAACGCACGGTTTTCAGCACGGATGCAAAGTGAAGGTGGGGTCGGTAACGCAACTTGCATTCGAAGGGGCACCGCTCGCTGAGACGCGAGCATTGTCGAGTTCGCTACCCGCGTTGGTCTACCGAACAGCCTGACCGAAGTTGGTATTGATGTCGACGACCTCGAGTCGCTGACCATCGTTGCCGAGTCAGCCGCAGCCACGGGCGAAACAATTCACAACATGCCATCCGAGTTGACGACGGAGAGCCTCGTGGCCGCACTCATCCCGGTCGGGCGCCTCCCACGTGCCATCAGATCCGAGGCAGGCCTCCCAGCACCAGTGGAGTACCTCGCCCACCACTAAATCCGCCATTGTCAAGTTAGCCGCTGACCGGTGGCCCTGACCTCATATCCAAACAGTTCGCACCTCGCAGTGTCCCGTTAAGTGGGGCTATTGGGTACTCCCTGAGGTTGAGAAAATTGAGAGGTTATGTCGTATTTACGACTGGCCACAGCTCCGGATGCATGGTCAT
>JAYTTG010000563.1:0-3034 GCA_043745175.1 Microbacteriaceae bacterium | reverse complement strand
CCAGGAGCTTTTTGTTGTAGTAGAGCCCGTAGTCGTCGGCGAGCACCGGCATGCTGCAGCGCGTGCCCTTGTACTCGGTGTAGCTGCGTACGGTCTTGTTGAACTGCGTGAGATCAATCTTGTCGCGGGTGATGTACGGGCCGAGGTCGCGGAAGGCGCCGCTGCTGCAGAAGTTGCCGACAATGTCGGTGGAGTAAGAAAGGCCGAGGTCGATGGAGTTGCCGGCGGCGATGGCCTTCTTCAATTTCTCGTCGTCCTGGCCGCTGTGCACGTCGACCTTCACGCCGGGGTTCGCCTTCGTAAAATCGTCGACGACCGACTGGACGACCTTCGCTTCACGATCGGAGAAGAAGTGCCAGAAACTCACGGTGCCGGTGAGTTTCGCGGGGGCGGTGGCGTCGATTGTGGTGTTCATGGAGGCAGCGGAGCAGCCGGAGGCGACCAGAGTGACGGCGGCTGCCAGGGCGAGAAATGATCCGACGCGGCGTCGGGGGGATAGACGGTTCATGATCGTGACCTCACTGTTGGATGGACGAAAAAGCGGTGAATGGAGCGGTCAAGGCAGAGTTTCTAATTCCGTGAACAGGCGCTCTCGTACCTGCGCCACGAGGGTGTGCCGGGCGCCGCGCAGCACTGGATCGCCCGTCACGGCCGACCCGCGAATTCGTGGGCGCCAGGGTTGGTCGCGTTCGATCTCTCCGCGCACGAGGGCGGCCAGTTGGTCTCCGCCCGCGATCCCGATGGGACCACCGATCACCATGACCTCCGGATCGAGGATCGCGAGCACCGGCACAACACCGAGCGCGATGCGGGGGGCCATCTCGGCGAAGACCGCACGGCGGTTGGGGTGGTCAGTGAGGGCAAGGGCGACGCTGCGCGCATCCGCTCCCTCAACACCGTGTCGTCTCGCGATCCGGATGATGGCAGGACCTCCAATGAGGTCCTGCAGGTCAGTGGCCTCGGGATCGATCCCGGTTGCGACGCGTGGCACGGGAAGGTAGCCGATTTCTCCGGCACCTCCCGCGCTGCCCCGATGTACGGTGCCGTCAAGGTCGACAGCGAGGCCGAGACCATCATCCATCCACAGCAGGGCGAAGCTGGACGCGCC
Organism: Microbacteriaceae bacterium; assembly: GCA_043745175.1. Classification (GTDB taxonomy): domain Bacteria; phylum Actinomycetota; class Actinomycetes; order Actinomycetales; family Microbacteriaceae; genus Lacisediminihabitans. Next base: position 1,926 of record JAYTTG010000563.1, on the reverse strand, counting down.
TGCACCGGCGCCCTCCGATCGCTCGGCGATCGCGGCCAGGTTCACGTCGTTTTCAATGTGTACCGTTCGCTGGAGTTGGGCCTCGAGTTGGCGGCGCACGCCGGTGCGTGGCCAACCGGGCAGCGTGTCGATGAAGGAGAGTTCGTCGGTGCGCGGATTGACCGAACCCTGCACCCCGATGCAGACCAGGCGAACCGTCGTGGCGATCGCGGCGCTCGCGAGAGTCGCGGAATCGATCGCGCCGCGCAGATCGGCGACGGCCGACCGAACGTCGTTGCCAACGATGGGAGTCTCGATGACCGGATGCTCGATGCCGTTGGCATCCACGATCGTGGACCGAATCACCGACTCACTAATGTTGACCGCCACTCCGAGCACGCGATCCGGCCGCACGCCGTAGCTCACCGCATTTGGCCCTCGGCCGCCGGAAATCTCGCCGACCACCTGGATAAGTCCCGCGGTCTCGAGGCGCGAGACGATCTGCGAGGCGGTGGGCTTCGACAGGCGCGAGAGTTTGCCGATTCCGTTGCGGGTGAGCGGCCCGTGCTCCAGCAGAAGGGAGAGCGCTGTCCGGTCGTTGGTCTCTCTCAGCCAGGACGGAGTGCCCGGCACGGTTGTCGACATCGGCTCCCCTGAAGTTCGGCGCGAATCGTCGATTCACGGGTGCGCCGAACATATCAGGAAACTTTCCTAATAGTAAAGAGCCAGTGAGACAGGCCCGATCAAAATGCAGTGTGAAGTGTGCCACAGAGACGCACAGCCAACAAGGTCCGCGATCGCAAGCGTGAGCGGGAGAAATACCTCGAGGTCGACCGTAGGAACCACGGTGACATGGCCCTTCGACACGAGTGCCGCATACGCGAGGCCGGTCCTGCCAACGGCCTCGTATCTCTCCATGCGGCCAGTCTCTTCAGCGGGAAATCGTTCATCTGCGCGCAGCGCCACTGTGTCGAGCTTTCCGGCGTCGACCACGAAGTTGGCATCGCTCCGTATCTTCACATGGACGTGCTTCAGCTCGGATTCGGTATCCGTTCCGGTGATCCTCGGCCTGCGGATGGATTTGACAAGGCTGCCCGCCACCAGCCTTCGCACCACATGTTGGCATGCGCGGGATTCACCGGCGGTCAGGCTAACGGGCATACGTTTGCACGCGCCGCACCGTGCCAGCGGCCGTTTCGGGTCGAATAGAGCGTCTCGTCACGGATAGCATCGATGGATGGTTGACGTTGACGATGGCACTCGCGTCACGGGCACCCTTACCTCCTGGAACGACGATCGCGGTTTCGGATTCCTCACCACCGATGTCGGTGACCGTCGCGTCTTCGTGCACATCTCGGCGTTCCCTCGCGCCTCGGTACGCCCGGTGCTCGGAGAATCGGTCAGCTTCGAGATCGAGACCGCCTCCGATGGTCGATCCATGGCACGGCGAGTCACCGGAGAGCGGATTGTACGGGCTGCTGCTGCGCCACGGGAAGCTGCCGAGCCACCTCGCTGGCGTTTTGCCAGACGGATACTCGCCGGCCGACGCCCAGCATCGTTCGATTACCTCGCGATAGTGGCATTCTTCCTGGTCTACGTGTTCGTGAGCGTCGCCTGGCCTATGCCACCCTGGGTGCTCGGGGTATACCTGGTCACGAGCATCCTCTCCTTCGTCGTCTATGCGGTCGACAAGAAGGCTGCCACGAATGGGGGGTGGCGCATCTCTGAAAGCTCGCTGCTCGCACTCGGCATCATCGGCGGCTGGCCGGGGGCGATCATCGGTCAACAGGCGTTCCGCCACAAGACACGCAAAGCTGGGTTTCGCTCGGCGTTTTGGGGCACGGTCATCCTCAATGTGCTCGCCTTCGTCACCTTCAGCGCGGTGCTCTCGACGCGACTCCAGAGCAGCATCTGATATCTATCTCGAGTCGATGGCGAGTAAGCTTT
>JAYTTG010000562.1:0-3048 GCA_043745175.1 Microbacteriaceae bacterium | reverse complement strand
CCGCAAATTGCATCCCGGATCGACCGGTAGCCGGTGCACCGACAGATGTTGCTCTTGAGCAGGCGCGGCAGGTCGTCGTGGTCGTCTTCGGTGAAGGTCGATGCGGTCACGATCATTCCAGCGGTACAGAATCCGCATTGGAAACCGGCTGCCTCGACAAACGATTGCTGAAGCGGATGCGGATGCTCCGGGCTGCCGAGCCCCGAAACGGTGGTGATCGCCGCCCCCTCGAGCCGGTGAGCGGGGTAAATACACGAGTGGATCGGCTCACCGTTCAGCAACACGGTGCAGGCGCCGCAGTCGCCGCTGCCGCAGCCCATCTTCACCTCGAAGTGGTCGAGATCGCGCAATACCGTCTGCAGCACCTGGCCGGCGGCCGGGGTCGCTTCGACGGATGAACCGTTTACCGAGAATTTCATGCCAGCTCTTCTCTCAGCTGTTCGGCGAAGCGCACACTCATGGCGAGCCTCCAGTCGGAGGAGCCGTGGGCGTCGTCGTACCAGCAATCGATGGCGCGTACCTGCTCCTCCAGCAGCGAAGCGGACGGCGATGCGTCGAACCGTAGCTGCACCGGATGCGTCGTGCCTCCGGTCACGGTGAACACCGTCTGTCCGGCTGGCGCCCGTCGCGCGATCACGAGGGTGCCCGTGCGGCCGAGGGCGTTGAGCGCGATGCGGCGGAATCCCGTGCGCGACGCTAGGCAGGCGCGCGGGATCGCGATCTCGCGCAGCACTTCGCCGGGCTCGAGGGCGGTCTGCATCACCCCGGTGACGAGTTCGGCAACGGACATCCGCCGCTCGCCGCCCCCGGGCATCCAGATCACCGCCTCGGCATCGAGGCTCGCGGCGAGCGAGATCATCGGGCCTGCGGGCAGCGCGAGGGCGATGTTGCCGCCGACGGTCGCGACATTCCAGATTTTGAACGAGGCGAGAAAGGAGTTGGCGCACTGCCAGAACAGCGCAACCGGATCGCCGGGGGACTCGTGGCCGCTTCCCGCGCGAACCGGATCGGTTCGAAGCGCCAGGGGGGTAAGACGGGAGAGCTCGGCAACCGTGCAGGTCGCCGCGATCACGAGCGCGGAATCCGTGTGCTCCACCGGTTTCCAGCCGAGCTGGGTGATATCGACGAGTCCCCTGAGCCCGGTCTCCTTCACCGAATAGAGCCAGGTGCCCCCAGCGAGCACTTTCTCCCCGGCCCCGACCTGCAGATCAGCGCGTGTCGCGGGTACCCGTACGTCCTGCACATCGATGAGATCCATTGTGTATTCAGTAAACAGCACGAATGTGGGGGATGGATGACAACGCTCACGCCGTAGAGTTGGCAGCCATGAATACCAAGACCGCCGTCCATTTCGGTGCCGGCAACATCGGTCGCGGCTTCGTCGCCCAGTTCTTGCATGCAAGTGGCTACGAGGTGATTTTCGCCGACGTTGACGCGCGTGTCATCGCTGAACTCCAGGCGGTCGACAGCTACCACGTGCACGAGGTCGGAGCAGACTCCCGGTCGAGCGTGGTCGATAATTTTCGGGCCCTGAATAGCCGAACACAGGAGGCCGACGTTGTGGCGGCAATCGCCGCTGCGGACGTCGTGACGACAGCCGTCGGCGCCCGCATACTGCAGTTCATTGCTCCCGTGATCGCCAAGGGACTGGATGCTCGGCAGAAAAATGCGGCAAAGCTGACGATCATCGCCTGCGAGAACGCACTCGGCGGCACCGACATCCTCGCCGAGCACGTGCGCAAGCATGCCCCGGCGCACAACGCGGTCTTCGCTAATTGCGCGATCGACCGCATTGTGCCCGAGCAGGACGGCGGACTGGATGTCACGATCGAATCCTTCTTCGAGTGGGTCGTCGACCGCACGCCATTCCACGGCCACGACGGGATCAGCCGCACGCCTGACATCTCTGGCATCACCTGGGTCGACGATCTCGCCCCGTACATCGAACGCAAACTCTTCACCGTGAACACGGCACATGCGGCGGCCGCCTATCACGGGCTTGATCGCGGCTGGGTGTCGATCCGCGAGGCGTTGGCCACACCGGAACTGCAGGCGGAGGTGCGCGCCGCCCTCGCTGAGACGAAGTCCCTTCTCGTCGCCAAGCACGAGTTCGACGCCGACGAGCAACAGGATTACATCGAGAAGACGCTCATTCGCATCTCCAATCCCCACCTTCCCGATACCTGCGAGAGGGTCGGTCGCAACCCGATGCGCAAGCTCGGGCGCAAGGAGCGATTCATCGGTCCCGCGGCAGAACTCGCCGAACGCGGGATGTCGGCCTGGGCACTGCTCAACGCAGTCGGCGCCACCCTGCGATTCGACGTGCCCGGCGACGAGGAGAGCGTGCAGCTTCAGGAACTCCTCTCAAGCGGCCTGCCGGCGAACGAACTCGCCGTCGCAATCACCGACATCGAACCGGATCATGCCCTGTTTCCTCACCTGGTCGAAGTCATTCAGCTTCGTCTGAACCGTTAGGGAGATTTTCAATGGCAGTTGACCCGGACGACGAAGGTCTCAGCTGGGGCACCGAGAGTGACCCGACCCATGTCGATGCACCTGTCGCCGACCATCCGGCCGATGACACAGAACGGGGCGAACCGGGCATGAGTTCCGCGCTTCTCGTGACTCTCGGGGTCTTCGGCGGCGTCTTCCTGCTTTTCATCGTCGGCTGGATCATCGCCGTGCAGCGCACAACCGCGCCGAGCGCGAACCTGTTCTTCGCGTTCATGTACCAGTTTCGCGGGATCCTTGCGATCGTCGCTCCGGCGGCCTGGTTCGTCGGGGTGCTCGTTCTGGCCCGCACGCACCGGGCGGGTGTACGAATCCTCTGGCTCGTGCTCGGAGTGGTACTGCTCGCGCCGTGGCCCTTCATCGTTGGACCGGGAGCCTGATGACCGACACCGATCCCGCCGAGACTCCGTTCGAGAACGAGCGCCCCGAAAATGCCACAGTGAGTCGCGCGGGACACCTCGGGTGGCTCAGCGTCACTATCGCGATCGCGTTTGGACTCTTTTACGTGTACAACCTGTTCGAGGCGATCTCGAACGT
>JAYTTG010000561.1:0-3060 GCA_043745175.1 Microbacteriaceae bacterium | reverse complement strand
CGCTGTTGGTTCGACAGTTGCTGGGCGCGACGAGGACGGTTGAAAACGACGGAGACGTCATAGGCGCTGTGATCGATCGCGCCGAGCAGGTTGAGCGCTGAGTTCGTGATGCCATTGGAGCGCATCCCGCCCAGGCTCAATAGCATCGAAATTCGGGGATCCACATCGAGAGGCTTCGTTCGAGCGTTCAGGGTGAGCCCGCGGAAGACGAGGTCGACGATCCGACGTGCGGCGACGCCGTCGTCATGCGGCGCGAAGCGATCCTTCCAGGCCGAGGCCACGGCGCTGTAGTTCTCGTCGCCGTGGGCAGAGGTCAGCGAACGGATCGCATCGCCCGCCTCGGGAACCGTGTGAGCGACCGGCCCGGGGAGCTCGTCAAGCGGAAAATACAGGCCCCGGGATGCGGAGTAGTCCACGTCATCCGGAGTGAAGAAGACGAGGGGACGGTCGAGAGGCAGAAAGTCGAAGAAGATCGACGAATAGTCGGTGACCAGGATGTCGGTGAGCCCGAGCATCACATTGGTCGGCATATCGTTCGATACTAAAATCTTGCGAAACTCGGGTCGGTCAGCCGCGAATCGGTGCACGACCTGATGCGTTTTGAGCAGCACACGGTAGCCCTCACCGACTTCCTTCTGGAGTGCCTGTGCCTGCGCGAAGAGATCACCGGCATCGTCCGCGGGCGAGCTGAAATCAGTACCCTTCCAGGTCGGCGCAAACAGGATGACGGTGCGGTTGCCGAGCTCGATTCCCTCACTGGCCAGTCGCGATCGCGCCTCAGCCGCCTCCCGCTCGTTCAGAAACTGGCGGTCGACCCGGGGGTACCCCTCTTCGATCACCAGTCCGCGAAACACACCGCGCAGTTTGTAGGCCTTCTCGTACATCTGCTCTGTCATGAAGGTGTTCTGGGAGAGCAGAAAGTCTGCGGCGACGAAGTTGCGCAGTGTGTTCGCAGCGTCGAGGGCCCCGTTCGGCATGTCGTAGCCCATTCGCTTCAACGGAGTGCCGTGCCAAGTATTGAGGTAGATCTGGCCGGATCGCTTGCTGAACTCCGCCGGAAATGTCGCATTGTTAACCAGGTATTGGCTGGTCGCCAGGGCGCGAACGTACGCAAGGGACCGTCGTCTCACGAAGCGCACTCGAGTATTTCCGGCGAACTCCCGCTGCACCTCCGTGTGCTCGGACAGACTGTTCAGCGACCAGATGTGGCGCACCTCAGCCAGGTCAGACGACCGAAGAATTTCGCGGAAGATCGCCTCGGGGTTACACAACACGCCATTACCGGCGAAGGATTCATAGAGCACTGTGCCCCGACGGAGTCTTCCCCGGCGGGCGAAGGCCTGGAGTTCGGCACGGCCAGCGACTCCGACCTGCCTGAGCAGCTTCAACACCCGACGGAACACTTGTTTCATCGCGTTTTCTCCCTCACACCGGCCATACAGATAATTATCTCAGGGTGATTCGCAGCCTTCAAACACTTCTAAGCTTCAATCAAGGCCGTTCCCGAAACGTCAGGTATCCGCCTTGGAGGTATCTGGGAAAGCGCCTGTGACGGTAGGCAAGGCGGAATTATCTAGCGGAGGGAGGCCGACCATGTCATGGCTTTTTAAGCGGGGTATCGGCGGCCTGGTCATCATCGCCGCCTGCGTGAGGGCCCACAATGCGGAGTAACAGTGCGCGGGCGCAGACTCCCCCGAAAGCGACACTGAATCACAGCGAAAGCGACGCCGTGCCTCGTCGGCCTGAGTTGGATGCCCGCGGCCCGGCCCCAGTCGTCCAATTCGCCCCCCGACGCCCTTCCGTATCGTCCCTGTTGGCAGTCTTGCTCGGCGTATTGGCCACCGCGGTCTCCGCTGCCGGGTCGTGGATTCCGTCGCTGTGGGGCGACGAAGCGGCAAGCGTGCTCTCGGCACAACGATCACTTCCCTCACTCTTTCGGATGCTTGGCAACGTGGACGCGGTGCACGGCACCTATTACCTATTCCTGCATTTCTGGGTGCAGGCATTCGGGGCATCCCCATTTTCCGTAAGGTTTCCGAGCGCGATCGCCGTCGGGGTCGCGGTGGCGGGGATCGTCATACTCGGCTCCCGTCTCGCAAGAACCCGTGTCGGCGTCTTCGCGGGAATCGTGGCCGTGTTCCTGCCCCGAATCACATACATGGGAGAGGAGGCTCGCGGCTACGCGATGAGCGCGGCCGGCGTCGTCTGGCTCACCATCCTTTTGGTGCACATCGTCAGTCTCGAGCGGCCGAAACGCCGGTTGTGGCTGGTCTACGGCATCGGGCTCGCCGCCTGCGGTTATCTCTTCCTGTTCAGCCTGCTGATTGTGGTTGCGCATGCGGTGATCGTATTTGGCACCCGTCAGCGAGCCGTCCTGAAGTCATGGGCACAAGCGACTCTTGGCAGCGTTGTGCTTGCCGGTGCGGTGATCGGATTTGGCATTCACGAGAGTGGCCAGATCGCATTTTTGGAGAACCGCGACAACACGAACATCCGCACTCTCCTGGTGACCCAGTGGTTCGGTAACGATCTGATGGCCCTTGTCGCCTGGACTTTCATCGTCACGGCGATTGCCGTCTGGGGAATCGGCGTCTATCGCACGCACCGAGACTCTGGCGAATCCAGCGCACTGCGTGATCCCCACGACCGACGGCCGGCCCTCGTACCGCTGGCCGCGACCTGGCTCCTTGGCCCTCCCGCCATCCTTCTCGCGGTCAACTCCGTGCACGCGGTCTACTCCTCCCGCTACCTATCGTTTGCCGCCCCGGCCGCAGCGCTTCTGATCGGATGGCTTCTTGCCCGGGTCCGTCCGCAGATCGTGGCAATTCCCCTTCTCGCGCTTGTCGTGGCGACCTCGTCGATCAGCTATCTCGACCAGCGCACACCCTTCGCTAAGAACAACAGCGACTGGTCGCAGATCGCTGGCACCATCAAGGCCAACTCTGAACCGGGCGACGGAATTCTTTTCGACGAGGGCACTCGACCGTCCCGGGCCCCGCGACTTGCCCTGCGCACCTATCCGTCCTCCTTCACCGGGCTGACGGATATCGCTCTGAAGGC
>JAYTTG010000560.1:0-3063 GCA_043745175.1 Microbacteriaceae bacterium | reverse complement strand
TCCTCGGCTCAGAACTGACCGTGTTATTCCGCCGTCGGCGGACCTGGGCAATGCTGGGAGCTGTCGCGCTGATCCCGATCCTGCTCGCCATCGCGGTGCGCCTGTCGACCAGTACCCTTGCTGCAGGGGAGGGCCCACCCTTCCTCTCCCGCGTGACGCAGAACGGGTTGTTCGTCGGCTTTACCAGCATGGTTGTGGCGATCCCGCTCTTTTTGCCGCTCACCATCGGCGTTGTGGCCGGGGACACCATCGCGGGCGAAGCGGGTCAGGGCACTTTGCGCTACCTCCTCGTCGCACCAGCCGGCCGTGTGAGACTGCTGCTGGTCAAATACGCGGGAGCGGCCGCGTTCTGCCTGGCTGCGGCCCTGATTCTCACGGTGGCAGGGCTCCTCATCGGCGCGGCACTCTTCCCGGTCGGCCCCGTGACGCTGCTGTCGGGTGATGTGATCAGCGTGCCGGAGGCTCTCTTGCGGTCCCTTCTGGTCGCCGCCTACGTCTCACTCTCCCTGCTGGGACTCTCCGCGATCGGCCTGTTCATCTCGACGCTCACCGACGTGCCGGTCGGAGCGATGGCCGCGACGGTCGTGGTATCCGTCGTCGCCCAGATTCTCGACATCCTTCCCCAACTCGCCTGGCTTCATCCCTGGCTCTTCAGCCACTACTGGCTCGGGTTCGCGGATCTGCTTCGGCAGCCGCTCGACTGGACCTCTTTCGGCACGAATGCCGTCGTGCAACTCTGCTACATCGTGATCTTCGGCGCGCTGGCCTACAGCCGATTCGCGACCAAGAACATCCAGTCGTAGGGATTCCGGCGGCGCACGCGAACTAAAGTGGCCTCATGTCCGAACGGCCTACTGACCCGACCTCGGCGCGGTGCTACCCATTTCAGGCGTTGGCGCCCTGCTCTTTTGCGTCGGCTGCCGGCGGGTCGAAGCAGCCGGTCACGTGTCGGTCGCCGAATGGGCAACCAATGACGGCGCACCATCACATTCATGGCGAATGACGGAACGTCGATTTCCCCTGTTCCCGCTGGTGGGGAGGATGTGACGGGAGCCGGCCTCCGCCGACTGTCCGGCCTCGCCGGCGTGCTGCTTTTCGTGCAGGCGGTCGTGCTGGGGATCATCCTCGCCCTGACTCCCGCGCACGTGGTCCTGCCGATTACCCTCGGGTTGCCCGACGGCCGGGAGCGCATCGTGCTCTTCTCGGTCGACATCGGAGCTGGCGTGGTCGTGCTCGCCCTGCTGGTAGCGGTTTCGCGTCTGGTCGTTGTACTGCCGACCGTCTTCCCACACTATTCCTCAGGCGTACGCTCCAACCGGCATACGACCCGGTGGATCGAATTCGTCTTCAGCTCGTCGATCACGCTATTCCTCGTCGCCCAGTTGAACGGCATCAGCGACATCGGAACTCTCGTGCTCAGCTACGCAATCGCCAGTGGAATGACGCTGTTCAGTGTGCTCCAGGAGCGATCTGTGCAGTCGACGAGCGGGCGGATGCTTCCGCTCTGGTTTGGCGCGGCGATCGGTATCGTGCCGTGGGGAGTAATCGCATTTCACCAGGTGTCTGCACTGGTGGTCGGGCAACCACTCTCCGCTCTCGCCCGTGTCATCACCCTGACGATGCTTGGCTTTGCGTTCGCCTTCTTCGTCAGTCATTGGCGAGATCAGCGACGAGGAGATCAGCGACGACGAGATCAGGGACGAAGGGATTTAGCCCCGTCAGCCGTAGCCGGAGAACGCACCCACATCCTGCTCAGCCTCGTCAGCACGTCGATTTTTGCCTGGCTGGTGGCATTGGGAGTGATAGGGGTTGGAAATGTCCGTCTCTGAGGGAGGCAATGGACCCCTTCGCCGTCGAGGGTTCGTCCTGGAGTTCGCGACACTGGGCTGGAACGTCGTGGGGGTCGGTGTTCTCGCGGTGCTCGCGCTCAGCGCGTCATCCGTCGCGCTCGCCGGATTCGGGCTGGACAGCCTGATCGAGATCGGGGCGAGTGTCGTCGTGATCTGGGAGTTGTCGGGATCCGGCGATGAGCGCCAGCATCGTGCTCTGCGCCTGATCGGCGTCGCTTTTGTGGCCCTGGCCCTTTACCTGTTCGTGCAGTCGAGCGTTGCCCTGGTCACTCGGCATCACGCCCATCCGGGTGTCGGGGCAATCGCCTGGACTGCCCTCACGGCAGTGGTCATGTTCGTGCTGGCGGCAGGAAAGTATCGCACCGGTCGCGCGCTCGGCAATCCGGTGCTGACGACGGAAGCGCGGGTGACGTTCATCGACGGGATACTGGCCGTCTCGGTGCTCGTGGCCGTGCTGCTCGATGCATACCTCGGCTGGTGGTGGACGGATGCGCTGGCGGGCTATCTGATCGTCTTCTACGCCGCGCGGGAGGCGCGGCAGATCTTTATAGTGAAGAGGTGATCAGGATGTCGGATGTGCCCGGATTCTCCGCCGTCCGGCGTCGCACTGCCAACCTGACTCAACGTGTGCTCCGGGCCGTGAAGACCGAGGCCTACGCGTTCTGGCGACGCCGGCCTGTGCGCCCCAGGATGGTGCTCTACGAGTCCTTCGCCGGCAACGGCATGCTCTGTAATCCGGAGGCGATCTTCCGAGCGCTGCTCGACGAACCGGAGTTCGCTGGATTTACCCACGTCTGGGTCCTGGCGAGCAAGCGCGAGAATCCGGCCGCCGTTCACGAGTTCACATTGTCGCGCTCAGTGCGGTTCGTGCGGCCCGGATCCTTCGCCTACTTCCGGGCGCTCGCCACGGCCGGTTTTCTGGTCAACAACGCCACATTTCCGCCCGAGTTCGGCAAGCGTTCGGGGCAGCAGTATCTGAACACCTGGCATGGCACCCCGCTCAAGCGAATGGGGTACGACATCGACGCCTCGGCGACCCGCGTCACCAATGTGATCCGCAACTTTCTCTCGGCGGACTTCCTGCTTTCGACGAGTCCCTTCATGACCGAGCACCTGTATGAGAAGGCCCACCTGTTAGGCCAGATCTACCGGGGCCGGGTCATTGAAGAGGGCTATCCGCGAGTCGACCGCCAGTTGCTGGATGCGACGGGCG
>JAYTTG010000559.1:0-11401 GCA_043745175.1 Microbacteriaceae bacterium | reverse complement strand
TCGACGTGACGTCGGCATCCAGGTTGTTGATGGCGTCGATGACCACGCCGAACTCCGAGTAACAGAGATGAGTGTGTATCTGGGTTTTCGGGGCCACTCCCGCGGTGGCGAGGCGGAACGAGCGTACCGACCAGTCCAGGTAGGCGGCCTGGTCGGCCTTCTTGAGCGGCAGCAGTTCACGCAGCGCCGGCTCGTCCACCTGGATGATGCCGATGCCCGCCTCCTCCAGGTCCTCGATCTCGTCACGGAGGGCGAGCGCGACCTGGTTCGCCGTCTCACCGAGCGGCTGGTCGTCGCGCACGAAGCTCCAGGCCAGGATGGTGACCGGGCCGGTGAGCATGCCCTTGACCGGCTTCTCGGTGAGGCTCTGAGTGTAGGCCGACCACTCCACCGTGATGGGGGCCTCGCGCGCGACATCCCCCCAGAGGATCGACGGGCGCGTGCAGCGGCTGCCGTAGGACTGCACCCACCCGTTCTGCGTCACAGCGAAACCGTCGAGGTGCTCGGCGAAGTACTGCACCATGTCGTTGCGCTCGGGCTCACCATGCACGATCACGTCGATCCCGATCTTTTCCTGAAGCTCGACGACGCTCTTGATCTCCGCCTTGAGGAAGTCGATGTACTCGTTCTCGCTGATCTCGCCCTTCGCATTGGCCGCGCGGGCCTTGCGAATGGTGCTCGTTTGGGGGAACGAACCGATCGTCGTGGTTGGCAGGAATGGCAGGTTGAGGGCGACATCCTGCGCGGCCAGGCGCTCGGCGTAGTCCCCGCGGCCGAAGTCCGCTTCGGTCAGCGCAACCGCGCGAGCACGCACGTCTCCGTCGCGCACGCCCGGAGCGACCCGACGGTCGGCGAGGGCAGCGGAGGCGGCATTCAACTCGCCCTGGATCGCGGATGTACCGTGCACCAGTCCGGTCGCGAGGGTGGCGATCTGCGCCACTTTCTGGTCGGCGAAGGCCAGCCAGCTTTTAAGCCGCTGGTCGAGAAACGGCTCGTCTGCCACGTCGTGCGGCGTGTGAAAGAGACTCGTGGAGGAGGTCACTGCGACATTCGGGGACAGTGCCCGCAGCGATTCGAGTGTTCCGAACGCGGCGGCGAGGTCCCCGCGCCAGATGTTGTGGCCGTCGATGACGCCGCCGACGAGGGTCTTCTCGGTGCGGAACCCCTTCGGGATCGAGCCCTTCACCAGATCGAGACCGATGGCCTCGATTGGAGTCGAGTCGAGCACCGGGAGTGCGTCGTCGAGACTGCCGTAGGGCGCGGCCACGAAGATTTGCGGGCGTACGGCAACGGCGCCGAGGGCATCGTAGGCACGCTTGGTGGCGGCGAGTACTTGGTCGCGCGGCACCTCGATGCTCTCGCTCACGAGTGCTGGCTCGTCGAGCTGCACCCATTCGGCACCGACGGCGGTGAGCGCGGCGAGCAATTCGACGTACACCGGAAGCAGGTCGTCGAGCCGGTCGAGCGGCTGGTAGCCCTCTGGCGCGCTCTCACTTGGCTTACTGAGAAGCAGGAATGTGACCGGGCCGACGATGACCGGGCGGGTACGGAATCCGCTGGTGGTGGCTTCCGCGACCTCGCGCACGAGCCGGTCGGAGGCAAGACGCAGGTTTGTCTCGGGACCGACCTCCGGCACCAGGTAGTGGTAGTTCGAGTCGAACCATTTAGTCATCTCGGCCGGTGTGTTGTTGCCTTCGCCCCGGGCGATCGTGAAGTAGCCGGCGAGGTCGACGGTGCCGTCGGCTGCCACGAGGGAGGCAAAACGGGTGGGAACGGCACCGACCGTAACCGCGGCATCCAACATCTGGTCATAGAACGAGAAGGCCTCGGGAATGGAGGAGTCGGTCTTACCGAGACCGAGAGAAACAAGGCGCTCGCGCGTGACGCGACGCAACTCGACGGCCGTGGCCTCGAGCTCATCGGCAGTTGTCTTGCCGGCCCAGAACGACTCGACGGCCTTTTTGAGCTCACGGCGACGGCCGATCCGGGGGTAGCCCAGAATGCTGCCGGTGGGGAAAGTGGGGGTCGTCATACGGATTCCTTGAGGTTGGGTGATTCTGGTGAGGTCGGCCGGGCGATGAGACCGACTCCGTCGAGTACGGACAAGACGGCCCGGTGCTGGTTGAAAGTGTAGAGGTGGAGGCCCGGCGCTCCCCCGGCGAGGATCTCGAGGGAGAGCGAAACCGCATGCTCGACTCCGATGTCCGACTGTTCGTCAGGCGACTCAGAGGCGTGCAGACGGCGGGAGAGCTCTTCGGGACGCCGTTCACCCGTGAGTTCGAGGATGCGTTCGAGTCGCGTCGCTGTCGTGGCTGGCATCACCCCGGGAAGGATCGGAATGGTCACTCCGGCGGCGCGCGCCTCGTCGACGAAAGCGAGGTAATCCTCGGCGTGGAAGAACAGCTGGGTGATCGCGATGGTTGCCCCGGAGACCTGCTTGGCCAGCAGGGTGTCGACGTCCTGGTTGGACCCCTTCGAGCGCGGATGTCCGTTCGGAAAGGCAGCGACGGCCACGCGCACCTTTTGCCGTGACGAGGGGATCGCGCCGCCTCCGGAAGCACTGCGCGACGCCAGTGTCGCGTACTGGGCTCGCTCCGTCTGAACCCGATGAATAAGCTGGACGAGTTCGGAGGCACTTCCGAGGTCGCCGAGAAAATGGTCGGCCTCGACCGCTCCGCGGGGAGGATCTCCGCGGAGGGCGAGGAAGCTGGTGATTCCCGCGTCGAGGAACTCCCGCACCAGGCGATTGGCCTCGAAGTGTGACGAGCCGACGCAGGTGAGATGCGCGAGAGGATGTACGGAGGTCTCGCCGAGGATGTAGCGCAGCACCTCGAGCGAACTCGCACGGGATGATCCGTTTGCCCCGTAGGTGACCGATATGAACTCCGGGCCCGCGGCCGCCAGCTGCTGGATTGTGCCCCGGAGCGACTGCGCCGCCGCCGGAGTGCGGGGAGGAAACAGCTCGAACGAGAACGGGATCTGCGCGTTCGACGCAGCGTTTTCGCTTGGGTTGTCGGGAGCGGGCACGATCTGGCCTCAAGAATTCAGGAGGGCTGTGCAGCAGCCCGGGGGCCCACTGCATCGCCGTCTCGGACGGATGCGAAGCCGATCGGCTCCTGTGGGCGGATGCCGGGCTCGGCTGTCGCTCCATCGGCCTCAGAGGGGACGCAATAAATTCCTTGGCCGACGTGCAAACAGCCTAGCAACCGAGACTGCGACGAGAAGAAGTGTTACGGCGTCAGACGGTTGCCGCGCGAAGGGCCACCGCGAAGGGACGCAGGGCCGCAGCGTGTTCCTCGGTGACGAGAACCGAGATCCTCGTACCACCCTCCTCGTAATCGGTCGCCACGATTCGTGCATGATCGTGGAGTGCGGAGATCACGTCGCCGCGGTCGTATGGCACCAGCAGGTCGAGTTCGATCGACGGGGCAGGAAGCGTGCGGGCGATGGCCGCGAGGATCTCCTCGATGCCCTCTCCAGTACGTGCCGACGCAAAGATCGCCTTCGGCTCGAGCCCCCTCAGAACAAGTCGCTGACTATCGTCGATGAGATCGCTCTTGTTGAACACCACGATCTCCGGGATGTGGCGGGCTTCGACTTCGCCGATCACGTCGCGAACGGTGGTGAGCTGGCTCGCCGGGTCCGGGTGCGATCCGTCGACAACATGAAGGATGACATCCGCATCGGCGATCTCCTCGAACGTCGAGCGGAACGCCTCCACCAGTTGGTGGGGCAGGTTGCGCACGAAGCCGACGGTGTCGGTGAGCGTGTAGGCCTGTCCCTCCTCGGTCTCGTTCTTGCGCACCGCCGTGTCCAGCGTTGCAAACAGTGCATTCTCCACGAGCGCTCCGGCCCGCGTGATGCGATTGAGCAGCGACGACTTGCCGGCATTGGTGTAACCGGCGATCGCGACGGATGGCACGGAGTTGCGGTTGCGATTCGCGCGATTCGCCTCGCGTGCCGGCTTGAAGGCCAAAATCTGCTTCTTCAAGCGGGACATGCGGGTGTGGATGCGGCGGCGGTCCAGCTCGATCTTCGTCTCACCCGGACCACGGCTTCCCATACCGTTACCCGCGCCCACCTGGCCACCGGCCTGGCGGGACATCGACTCGCCCCAACCGCGAAGGCGGGGGAGCAGATACTCCAACTGGGCTAGCTCCACTTGGGCCTTGCCCTCGCGGCTCTTGGCGTGTTGGCTGAAGATGTCAAGGATCACGGCGGTTCGGTCGATGACCTTCACCTTTACGACGTCCTCAAGGGCACGCCGCTGGCTGGGTGCGAGCTCGCTATCGACGATCACGGTGTCCGCGCCGACGCTGGCGACGACATCCCGAAGCTCGATCGTTTTGCCCTTACCGAAGAAGGTGCTGGGATCGGGAGTCGCGCGCCGCTGGAGAAGGCCATCCAACACGGTGGCGCCGGCCGTCTCGGCCAGCGCAAAGAGTTCGCGCATCGAGTTCTCGGCCTCTTCGGTGTTGCCCTGGCTGTAGATGCCGATGAGCACGACGCGCTCGATCCGAAGCTGCCGATATTCGACCTCTGTGACATCTTCGAGTTCGGTGGAGAGACCGGCGACGCGTCGAAGCGCCTGGCGATCTTCACGGTCAAACTGGTCGCCGTCGGAGTTCGATTCGACCCCGCGACGCTGTAACGCCTGTGCGCCGCCGATCATCGTGTTTCCACTGCCAAACAGCGTGTAGCCGGCCGACTTGCTCGCAGCTCTCGCCAGCACGCGGCTGACGGCGTCGTCATCCTCGTGTGCTGCTGTCTCAGGTTCAATCATCTGGTTAACCCTAGCTCTTCGTATTTCGATAGATTTCTCTTCATGGCCACTGAGCATTACTTCTCTGAATTACCCGAGAGTGAACTCAAATTCCGCCAGATTCACGTTGCTTTGGCCGGCCAGACCCGAGAACTGATTACGTCCAACGGTATTTTTTCCCCCGAACGTATTGACGCGGGCACTCAGGTTTTACTCGCTAACACTCCCCCGGCGCCACCCGGTGGAAACCTGCTCGATCTGGGCTGTGGATGGGGACCGATCGCCCTCACTCTCGCAGTTCAATCTCCCCACGCCACGGTATGGGCGGTCGATGTGAATTGCCGGGCCCTCGACCTTGTGCGCCGCAATGCCGAGGTGATGGGCCTCACCAACATCAACGCTGTCACCCCCGAAGATGTTCCCGCAGACCTGGGCTTCATGACGATCCGCTCTAACCCCCCGATCCGGGTGGGCAAAAACGAACTACACGGCATGCTCGAATTATGGCTGCCCCGGCTCGACCTCGAGTCTGACGCCTGGCTCGTCGTGCAGCGCAATCTCGGCTCCGACTCGCTGCATCGCTGGCTCGAAAGCTGGCTCCCCGCCGAATTCGCGGTCACCCGAGCGGCCACGAACAAGGGCTATCGAGTATTGAAGGTGCGGCGCAAGTGACCCGAACGGATCCCCCGCACCACGGATCCGAACGCGATACTCTCGAAATTTTTCTCGAATACCAGCGATCTACTGTGTTTATGAACGCCCGGGGTCTCAGCGATGCGGATGCGGCGAAACGGCTGTGCCTCTCCGGCGGCTCGTTCACCTGATCGAAGAGACCGCCCGTCACCTCGGCCACCTCGATCTTCTGCGGGAGATGCTCGACAGCGCGAGTGGCGAATAGAGATGCCGAACCTCAAGCATCCGCCCGTGCCGGGGGTCGAGGGTGGGGTGGGGGGCCCTCGCCTGGCGGGTCTGGGAGAGACCTCTCTTCCCCTGGAGGGAGACGTACCCTCTCGCGGAGGTTACAGGTGCTCGCGGAGGGAGGCGCGTCTCCCTCCGCGAGCACCTGTAACCTCCGCGACCGTGCTGGGCGGGTGGCGGAGGCGCGTTACCTCCCGCCGCGGTGAATCTTCTCCCGCCACGACCGACGACCTGTGCAACGATGTGAGGCGGCAACGTCTTGGATCAGCAGGGCAGGATCAATAGGTCAGGTCGCCCTCGAAGACCAGCTCGGCTGGCCCGCTCAGCGAGACGTGCTCGCCGTCTTCTGCCGCCCACATCCGCACACCGAGGGTGCCACCGGGCACCTCGACCCGCCACTGGTTCGGCGCGCCTGCACCCGCCCAGTGCCGCGTAGCAAGAGCCGCGGCCGCGGCTCCCGTGCCACAGGACAGGGTCTCTCCGCTGCCGCGCTCGTGCACGCGCATGCGGATGCGGCCAACGCCGTCCTTGACCAACGGATCCATCGGAACGACGAACTCCACGTTCACCCCGTCCGTCGCCTCGGGCTCCACTACGGGGATGAAGGTCAGGTCGGCACTCTCGAGCTCCTCATCACTCGACAGTGCGACGACGACGTGCGGGTTTCCGATCTTTATCCCGAGACCGGGGCGCGCAACAGACAGGTTCTTCGTCCGGACGAGCAGCTCTCCAGCCTGCAGCGACCAGCGGCCCAGATCAACCTGGAATCCGGAAGCGTTGCGCTGGAGATCACGCACACCGCTTCGCGTGCCGATGGGCAGAGTCTCCCCCTGGCCGAGCGTCGCCAACTCGTTCTGGATCAGGAACTTGGCGAATACCCGGATGCCGTTGCCGCACATTTCCGACACCGATCCGTCGGCGTTGTGATAATCCATGAACCATTCCGCCGCGTCATCCTCGGCGAGGGCCGCCGCGCCAGCGGGCAGATTCTTCGAGCGGACCGCGCGGATCACGCCATCACCTCCCACTCCGAAGTGACGGTCGGCGATCGCGGCGATCTGTTCCGCGGACAGGTGGATCAGGCCATCGGGATCGGCGAAGAACACGAAATCGTTGCCGGTTCCCTGGCCCTTGGTGAAATGCAGGTCAGGCATGGTCCCAGAGTAGCTGGCGGGCAGTGGCCACCCTGTCCGGGTCATCCGAGTCGAGCCAGGTCGTCTGGCGATCGCGACGGAACCAGCCAACCTGCCTCCGCGCATACTTGCGGGTGAGCACCCTGGTATGCTCAATGGCTTCGGCCTCGGAGATCGCCCCATGCAGGTGCTCGATCGCCTGCGCGTAACCGATTGCTCGCGATGCTGTCACGCCGAGGCCAGCGAGTTCGAGCGAACGTGCCTCGTCCCCCAGACCGTCAGCCCACATGCCTGCCACCCGGGCGTCGAGCCGATGCACCAGCAGTTTCCGTGACGTCGCGAGACCGAAGGACCTGGTGGGCATCCAATAATCCGACTCCGCGGGGAGGCCGGATCCGAAAGGGCCTCCGGTCAGCTCCACGACCTCAAGCGCTCGAACCAGTCGGCGCCCATTATGGGGACCAATCGCTGCCGCAGCCTCCGCGTCAACCACGGCTAAATCCCGATGGAGAAGTTCGGGGCCGCGATCGAGCAACTCTTGCTCCAGGCGAGCACGGATCACGGGATCGGTGCCGGGAAACTGAAAGTTGTAGACCACCGACGAGACGTAGAGTCCCGATCCTCCGACCAGAATCGGCACCGCGCCGCGGTCAAGGATCCCGGCGATCGCGGCTCGGGCATCAGCCTGGTACGCGGAGACATTCGCCTCATTCCTGGGATCGAGTACATCGAGCAAGTGATGCGGGATGCCGCGGCGCTCGTCGACCGGCAGCTTGGCCGTGCCGATGTCCATTCCGCGGTAGAGCTGCATCGCATCGGCATTGACGATCTCGACGGCACGGCCCTCCATCCGCAACACTTCCGCGAGGTCGAGCGACAGGCCGGATTTGCCGGTTCCGGTGGCCCCGACGATGACGATGAGCATTGCCGCTAGCGCTGCCCGTCGTCCAGATCATAGATCGGTGCGGTGACGACACGCAGGGTGGGAACTCCGAGCGATACGCGTGCAGGAGCGGATGCGGCACCGGCCGGCGATGGCACCGCGCACGAATCGGCCTGTGCACGATCCCAGGCGTCCCCGGCACTGGTGCGCCGGATCACGAGGGGTGAGCCGTCAGTGGAGTCGGCGAGTAGGTAGAACGGCTTAGCCTCGGAGATACACACGGAAACCACGTCCCCCGGCCGTGGCAACTCGCTGTGTGGCGGCACCTCGAAGTGCACGAGACGACTGTCTTCGGCGCGACCGGAGAGTCGGTGAGTGTCAGCATCTTTTGACCCTTCGGCTCCGACCAAAACCTCAACGCTCGTGCCGATGAGCTTCTGGTTCTCCTCCCAGGAGATGCGATCCTGCAGGGCGACCAGGCGTTCGTAACGCTCCTGCACCACAGCCTTCGGCACCTGCGCCTCCATGGTGGCCGCGGGGGTTCCTTCCCGAATCGAATACTGGAAGGTGAAAGCGGTCGCGAATCGCGCGAGCTCGACCACGCGCAGGGTCTCCTGGAAATCCTCTTCGGTCTCACCGGGGAACCCGACGATAATATCGGTAGAAATCGCTGCATTCGGGATCCGTGCGCGCACACGGTCGAGGATCCCAAGGAACCTGTCGGAGCGATAACTGCGGCGCATCGCCTTGAGGATGCGATCCGAGCCGGACTGGAGGGGCATGTGCAGCTGCGGCATGACGGAGTCGGTCTCGGCCATCGCATCGATCACGTCATCGGTGAATGCGGCCGGGTGCGGACTGGTGAAGCGGATGCGCTCGAGACCGCGGATCTCGCCGGCCGCGCGCAACAGCTTGCCAAACGCGTGACGGTCTCCGAACTCGACGCCGTAGGAATTCACGTTCTGGCCGAGGAGGGTGACCTCGACCGCACCATCATCGACGATCGCCTGGATCTCGGAGAGAATGTCGCCGGGCCGGCGATCCTTCTCCTTGCCCCGAAGGGCTGGCACGATACAGAAGGTGCAGGTGTTGTTGCAGCCGACCGAGATGGACACCCATGCGCTGTAGCTGGATTCACGCCTGGTCGGAAGCGTCGAAGGAAAGACGTCGAGAGACTCGAGAATCTCGAGCTGGGCTTCACCGTTGTGGCGTGCTCGTTCGAGCAGGGTGGGTAGTGAGCCCATATTGTGCGTGCCGAAGACCACGTCGACCCATGGTGCCTTTTCGAGAATGACATTCTTGTCTTTCTGCGCGAGGCATCCGCCAACAGCAATCTGCATACCGGCATGCTTCTGTTTCACCGACGCCAGGTAGCCAAGATTGCCGTAGAGCTTGTTATCGGCGTTCTCACGGACCGCGCAGGTATTGATCACGATGACGTCGGCATTACCGCTCGCCGCCCGCACGTACCCAGCCGCTTCGAGCGACCCGCTCAACCGCTCAGAGTCATGCACGTTCATCTGGCAACCGAAGGTGCGCACCTCGTAGGTGCGCGGCGCAGCGCTCGGCGGCAGCGACGGGGACGTATCAGATGACGCAGCAGTAGGAGCAATCAGAGTCATGGTGGTTCCAGCTTAACCGAGACCGTCAGCTGTGCCCGCAGGTGAATCGTGAACGAACTAGCGGAAACGCACGCCGCTCGAACGCGGGGAAAGTGCCTCATCGATCGCCGCACGCACAACCGCCGACGAGTAGCCCTTGCGAGACAGGAATCCGTGCAGGCGACGCTTAGCCGTCTCGAGGTCGTAGGAACTGAGCTGCCCCGCGCGCTTGACCGCGAGTTCTGTCGCCCGGGTCTGTTCGTCGTCGTCGTCGACCTGCGCGAGCGCCGCGTCGATGTGCTCTTGGTCGATGTGGCGACGACGCAGTTCTGCGCTGATCGCGCCTCGCCCGAGGCCCTTGCGATCGTGCTGGGTGCGCACAAATGTCTCCGCGAGAGCAGCGTCGTCGAGGAGGCCGACCCCTTCGAGGCGGTCGAGCTCCGCCTCCACGACCTCCTCGTCTAGCTCGCGAGAGAGCAGAGTCTTCTCAAGCTCCCAACGCGACATCCCTCGCCGGGTGAGCGCGTGCATGCTCACGTTCTCGGCGCGGACCTCGCGGCGCTTGTTACCCGTCCCAGCACCTGCGGAACTCAAGTCTGCGGAACTCGACTCTGCACGATGCGAGTCAGCGCCGTCCGAATCGCCGGCGCCCGAATCGCCAGCGCCCGAGTCACCGAAGA
This sequence comes from Microbacteriaceae bacterium, assembly GCA_043745175.1. Taxonomy (GTDB): domain Bacteria; phylum Actinomycetota; class Actinomycetes; order Actinomycetales; family Microbacteriaceae; genus Lacisediminihabitans. Next base: position 1,424 of record JAYTTG010000559.1, on the reverse strand, counting down.
AGGACACGAAGTCGGGCGATGTCTGCGGCTCGGCGGCGGTGGCCCCAGCAGCGTCAATCTCCGGTGATGGCGGTGGCATGACACCGGGCAGGTAGCTGACCCTGGCAAGCTTCGGGCCGTCACCGGAGACCATGGCCTATGCCCCGATCGCGGTGCGGCTGTCGAGCTCCGCAAAGCTCGCGTTGGCCGCAGCTTTGGCTTCGGCTGCGGTAGCGCGAGAACCCTTCGCGGGAATGGAGGCAGAGGTCAGCGTGCCAGCGGCCTTGGCCGCTGCCAGCTCCGCGTTGGCATCCGCTTTGGCTTGTGAAGCAGCGGCAGCAGCAGCCTTCGCGTCGACGATGATGCCGAGCTTGGCCTTGATCTTTTGTTCGATCTCGTTGGCGGTGGCTGCGTGCTCGATCAGGTACTTGCGCGAGTTCTCCTTGCCCTGCCCGAGTTGGTCGCCGTCGTAGGTGTACCAGGCTCCGGACTTGCGCACGATTTCGTGCTCGACACCGAAGTCGATCAGGCTCCCCTCGCGGGAGATACCGGTGCCGTAGAGGATGTCGAACTCCGCCTGCTTGAATGGCGGAGCCATCTTGTTCTTGACGACCTTCACCCGGGTGCGGTTGCCGACGGCATCCGTGCCCTCCTTGAGGGTTTCAATGCGGCGGATGTCGAGGCGAACAGAGGCGTAGAACTTGAGCGCTTTTCCTCCCGCGGTGGTCTCGGGCGAGCCGAAGAACACACCGATCTTCTCGCGGAGCTGGTTGATGAAGATCATGGTGGTGTTGGTCTGGCTGAGCCCACCGGTGAGCTTGCGAAGGGCCTGCGACATGAGTCGGGCCTGAAGGCCGACATGCGAATCGCCCATCTCTCCCTCGATCTCGGCGCGGGGCACGAGTGCCGCCACGGAGTCGATCACGACCAGGTCGATCGATCCGGAGCGGATGAGCATGTCGGCGATCTCGAGCGCCTGCTCCCCCGTGTCCGGCTGGGAGACGAGAAGGGCATCGATGTCGACGCCGAGCGCCTTGGCGTACTCAGGGTCAAGGGCGTGCTCCGCGTCGATGAAGGCGGCGATCCCGCCCGCCTTCTGGGCGTTGGCGATTGCGTGGAGCGTGAGCGTGGTCTTACCGGAGGACTCCGGACCGTAGATCTCCACGATGCGTCCCCGCGGCAGCCCGCCTATGCCGAGCGCGACATCCAGGGCGATCGAACCGGTAGGGATCACCGCGACGGGAGCGCGTTCGTCGCTGCCGAGGCGCATTACGGAGCCCTTGCCGAACTGGCGATCGATCTGGGCGAGGGCGGTTTCCAGGGACTTTTCGCGATCTGCAACTGACGGCATTGTGATGCTCCTTCTAGCGTCGAGGTGATGCGCCTATAGGCTGCCGCTTCGTCGAAAGCACCGATCCTGCAAGGTGCTCGCAACCTGCGACAAG
>JAYTTG010000558.1:0-3078 GCA_043745175.1 Microbacteriaceae bacterium | reverse complement strand
CAGCTCACGCCGATCCAACTGCTGCTTCCCCAGCAGATCGATGAACTGTTCAAGCCGAAGGACTGGGTGTCGAGCGTCGTCGCATTCGGCATCATCTCGGGCATCGCCGGCGCCTGTGCTCTCATCGTCTACCCGCTCACGGGCGCACTCTCTGACCGGACCACGTCGCGTTTCGGACGTCGTCGACCGTGGATCTTCATCGGAACTCTTGTCTTCGCGATCGCGCTGTTCCTCCTCGGCGCGCAGACCTCGATCGTGGGGGTCGGCGTCTTCTGGTCGCTCGCGCTCAGCGGATTCTGTATCATCTCTGCAGCCGTCACGGCCACCATCTCCGACCAGGTGCCGGTCAACCAGCGTGGTTTCGTCTCGGGCTGGGTGTCAGCTCCGCAGGCCGTCGGCACCGTGCTTGGCCTCGTACTGGTGCTCACTCTCGTGCTCACGACCTTCGTCGGCTACACACTGATGGCAGTGCTTCTGATCGCGTTCGTCGTGCCCTTCGTGCTGCTCATCCCCGACGAGGTGCTGCCCAGGGTGCTTCGGGCCCCGTTCTCTTTCGGCAGCCTGCTGCGCGGATTTTGGGTCAACCCGATCCGCTTCCCCGACTTCGGCTGGACCCTTCTCGGTCGTATCCTCGTCAACCTCGGCAACGCGCTCGGCACCACGTTGCTCCTGTACTTCCTCATGTACGGCCTCGGGCTCGGAACGGCCGCAGAAGACGACCTGCTCATTCTCACGATGATCTACCTCGTTTTCTTCATCGCAGCGGCTCTTGGCTTCGGAAAGCTCAGCGACCGGATCGGACAGCGTAAAGTTTTTGTCTATGCCGCCGCCTACCTTCAGGCGCTCGCCGCCCTGCTGCTTGCCTTCGCGCCCGCGCTTTCTGTCGCCATGGTTGCGGCCGGCCTTCTCGGTCTCGGCTATGGATGCTTCATGGCCGTCGACCAGGCCCTCGCAACCCAGGTGCTTCCCGACTCGCACAGCCGGGGTAAAGACCTCGGAATCATGAATATCGCGACGGCCGTCCCCCAGGCGTTCGCTCCACTCCTCGGAGCGTTCCTGGTCGCCGCTGTCGGGGGTTTCACCGGGCTCTTCGTCTGCTCGGCGATCGCAGCGACGCTCGGCGGCCTCGCCATCCTGCCAATCAAGGGCGTGCGGTAGCGCGTTCGCGGCACCCGCCTCCCGTTTTTGCGACCACCTCCGTGTTCGCAGACGGCGATGGTCGCAAAAACGGGTGACGGTCGGCGGGATGACCCCCCAAAGGCGGGGTAGGGTCGGAGGCGGTCATTCTCGTCTCGAGGGAGCATTCGCCATGTCATCGCCCATCGTCACTGTCGCCGCCCCCGCAAATCCTCGCTCCCGGGTGATCCTCGCCAGCCTCATCGGCACGTCAATCGAGTTCTACGACTTCTACGTTTACGCGACCGCAGCCGTACTCGTTTTTCCCGCCCTGTTTTTTCCGGCGCAGTCACCAGCCAGCGGGCTGCTGAGTTCCTTCGCTGTCTTTGCCGCCGCCTTCATCGGCCGACCCATCGGTTCGATCCTCTTCGGCCACTTCGGTGACCGTGTCGGCCGCAAGGGCACACTCATCGCGTCCTTGCTCACCATGGGCATCGCCACCTTCCTGATCGGCTGCCTGCCCTCGGCATCCACTCCCGGCTGGACCGTGCTCGCCCCATTGCTTCTCGTGGTCTTCCGTTTCGCCCAAGGTATCGGCCTCGGTGGGGAGTGGAGCGGAGCCGCACTTCTCGCCACCGAGAATGCGCCGGTCGGAAAGCGCGCGATCTACGGCACCTTTCCTCAGCTGGGAGCACCGATCGGCTTCATCATCGCCAACCTGCTCTTCCTTCTCCTCAACCTCACCCTGCCCGCTGACGCGTTCGCTGCCTGGGGCTGGCGCATCCCGTTCCTCGCCAGCGCCGTTCTCGTAATCGTCGGGCTGTACGTGAGATTCCGGCTGGTCGAGGCGCCAGCGTTCACCCGGGTGATCGAAAAAGGTGCGGTGGCACGCGTACCACTGGCTCTGGTGTTCAGGACCAGCTGGCGGCAGCTCATCCTCGGCACATTCATCATGCTCGCCACCTACGTGCTCTTTTATCTGATGACCACGTTCACATTGGCCTTCGGCACCGCAGCGCGAACCGCCGAGGACGCCGCGGCGGCAGCGAGTGTGGCAGGCAAGCCGTTCAACGCAACCTCGTTCGTGGCCGGACTGGGTTACAGCCGCAACGAATTTCTGATCATGCTCATCATCGGAGTCGTGTTCTTTGGAATCTTCACGCTCATTTCCGGCCCGCTCGCGGAACGCTTCGGGCGGCGGCGGATGCTCAGTGTGGTCTCGATCGGCATCATCGTCTTCGGACTGCTGTTCGTGCCGCTTTCAGGCGGCGGCACCGTTGGAGTGATGGCCTGGCTCATCCTCGGCTTCTCCCTCATGGGACTCACCTTCGGGCCGATGGGGGCCCAGTTGCCCGAATTGTTTGCGACGAACGTGCGATACACCGGCTCTGGCATCAGCTACAACTTCTCGAGCATCCTCGGTGCGGCGGTCGCGCCCTACATCGCGCTTGCACTCTGGGCGCTGGCGGGCGGCAGCACGATCCTCGTCGGCGTCTACCTGTCGCTGGCGGCCGTGATCACCCTCGTGGCCCTGCGGTTGAGCAGCGAGACTCGCGACAGCGACTTCACGACGATAGTGGAGTAGCCGCCGCGCACCCCGTATCCACCTCCCGGTTTTGCGACCACCTCCGTGTCTGAGCACCGTGGTGATCGCAAAAACGGGAGGTGGACGGGGAGCAGAGGGCAGAGGGCAGAGCGCAGGGCGCAGGGCACAGGGCACAGGTTTTGCCGGGGCTAGTCGAGGAAGAGCGCGCGCAGCCGACGGGTCGTGAAAACCAGTCCGACGGCGATCATTACGACGTAATACAGCACATGCCCGATCATCGCAACGCTCAGGGCTCCCGTTGTCAGGCCCCGCACGAGTTCGACGCCGTGCCACAGCGGGAGCGCCTGGATCAGCCACTGAATCGCCTGCGGGTAGACACTCAACGGGTAAAAGGTCGCCGAGAAAAGGAACATAGG
>JAYTTG010000557.1:0-3079 GCA_043745175.1 Microbacteriaceae bacterium | reverse complement strand
GGTCTGGCCGGAGCAACACGAGCGCCGCGCACGGTTGCGTGCCGCCATCCGCATTGCCGCTGAAAATCCGCCGCGTATCGTGCGGGGGGATGCCTCGGGGCTCGCGTCTCTCGCCGCGCAGGCTCCGGATGACGTGACCCTGGTCGTGATCACGAGTGCGGTGCTCGTCTACCTGCCGTTCGCCGAGCGGATGCGATTTGTGGAGTCGGTGCGCTCCCTCGATGCCCGCTGGATCTCGCTCGAAGGAGTGCGTGGCCTGCCGACAGTGCGAGCGGCTTTGCCCAACGACGGGGGCTCCGACGGACGATTCGTGCTCGCGCTGGACGAGGTACCGCTCGCGTTCACCGGACCACACGGGCAATCGCTCGAGTGGATCGCCGCCGTGTAGCCATCAGGGGCGCCCTGCCACCCAAAAACGCGGCATGCCCGTAGGCACCGACTTTTTTACAGCGACCCAGCCCTAGTATTGCGGCAGAGCGGAGGGAGAACCGTGCCAGCCTCGTCTGACCGGTCTGACATCCCGTCAGCGACTCCGGGTGGGCCATCGCTCCCGTCGCGCGAGCAGCGCATCCTGGTCTTCGAACGACAATGGTGGGCCCACGCCGGAGCAAAGGAAGCGGCGATCCGCGCGGAGTTCGGCCTCCCGGTGGCCCGGTACTATCAAGTGCTGAACGCGGCGCTCGACCTCCCGGAGGCCATTCTCTTTGATCCGATGCTAGTGCGACGGCTGCAGCGGATGCGAGATGCCCGCACCGAAGCGCGATCTACCCGGGTTCTCGGCAGCCCCGATTCCACACACCAGTAACTCAATCAACGAAAAGAACTGATGGCGACCAAATCGACTGACCGCTTCGACAGCGTTCCTGACGACCTGCTGCGGACCGGCGCCCACCGTTCCGCGCCGAAGAGGGGTCGCGGATGGATCGCTTTCGCCTGGGCCGCTCTCGCCACCGGTGTGCTCGTCGCGGCGGGGTTGTTCGGCCTTGCAGTGATCCGCGGCACCATCGAACTCCCCTTCGCCACCGCGAGCGCGCGCGCGAGCACCACCGCGAGCGCGAGCGCTGCTCCGTCACCAACTCCAACCATTGAGACGAAGATCAACCCGGCGCTGGCAATCACGATTCTCAACGGCACGAAGACCAAGGGCCTCGCTGCGGCGGCCGGTGACAACCTGGTGAAGCAGGGATGGCGTGGCGCCGCGCCAGACATCGGGTCTCGCACCAACGCCGGCACGAGCGATATCACCAAGACCGTGGTGTACTACGCAGATGCCGCAAATGAGTCGGCCGCACGCGCCATGGTGCTCTCGCTCAAGATTGGCGAGATCCGCCTCTCTCCGGCGTTCCCCGGGTCCCCGATCACAGTAGTAATTGGCAGCGATTATGTTCTCCCGGCTGGTTGAGCCCAACGTGCGGGTCATCCCGGCTGCAAATTTGTGTTTCGTCGAGAGTAAAACTGGTTCCGATTTGCTTGGATCCCCACTACTATCTGGGATTGATCGCTGACAGCAGCGGCGCGCGGCGATACACAGGGAGTACTCGATGGCGAACGGAACCGTCAAGTGGTTCAACGCTGAAAAGGGCTATGGCTTCATCACGGAGGAGGCGGGTGGCCAGGATGTCTTCGTTCATTACTCGGCGATCGACATGGGCGGTTTCAAGGTGCTCGAAGAGGGCCAGAGCGTGACCTTCGAGGTCGGTTCCGGCAACAAGGGCCCCCAGGCTGAATCTGTGCGGCTGGCGCAATAGAGCCACCGGCGCCCGCGTGATCGAGGGCGCGCCCCGAGTAACGACGTCCGGGCTCCCGGTCGACGTTAGTCTGTGGCCGTGGGGAATACTGCGACGCGGTCGCGCGTGCGCGCTCGCGCGCTGGTCTCGGTGACGCTCGCCATCGGCCTGGGGTTCACCACCGCGGGGTGTGCGCCGGAGAAAGCCGCGCCGTCTCCTACCCCCACGCCGAGCGCTACTCCCACCTTCACGACTCCGCCGCCCACCGCGATCGCCCCGCTGCGGGGTACGACAGTGCCGGCCGGTTCCCTCGACCACGCGTCGATCGCCGCAAAGATCGACAACCTGCCGGTGGCGCGGCCGCAGGTCGGCCTCGAGAGCGCCGACCTCGTTTACCAGGAACTGGTGGAGGGGGGTCTCACGCGCTACGTCGCGATCTGGCAGTCCGCGATTCCCGCACTGCTTGGCCCCGTCCGTTCCATCCGCCCGATGGACCCGGACATCGTCTCGCCGTTCGGCGGCATCATCTGCTACTCCGGCGGCCAGCAGCGCTTCGTCGACCTGATGCGCAAGACGCCGGTCTACAACGCCATCCACGGTCAGGCGGACACCGCGAGCACCTTCTTCCGCACGCCTACCAAGGCGGCACCGCACAATGTGCTCGTGAGGGCCCAGGACCTTCTCGCCCAGCACTCGAGCATTCCTGCCCCCGCGCAGCAGTTCGTCTACTCCCTCACCATGTCGTCGTCGACCGGGGCGAAGGACGGCACCCCGACCGCGGTGGTCAACTATTCATTCTCCGGAATCTCGACCGGCAGCTGGACCTGGGATGCTGCGAGGTCGGTGTTTCTGCGCTCGCAGGGCACCGGGCCCGACCTGGACAGCGCGGGAGCACAGCTCTCCGCCACCAACGTCGTCGTGATCCGCGTCGCCGTAACCGACGACCAGGGCGTGCCAAAGACCAACTTGATCGGCTCGGGGGAGGCCTGGATATCGTCCGGCGGCGGCACCGTGCACGCAGCGTGGTCGAAGTCCTCGGCAACCGATCCGATTCATCTCGTCGACGGGGCGGGGGCCGCGGTGCGTCTCGTCGCGGGTAACACGTGGATTGAGCTTATTCCCACGGCGGGGTCCGTCTCCTTCGTCGCTCCCGGTTAGCCTTCCGGCCGTCGGCAGCTCACTTGCACTCTCAGGGGGAGAGTGCCAGAATCATTTAGCACTCCCTTCTTGAGAGTGCCAATAGCTGTTGCTTATATGACGTCCCGGAAGGACGAAAAACACACATGGCAAAGATCATTGCTTTCAACGAGGAGGCCCGTCGCGGCCTCGAGCGCGGCCTCAACATTCTGGCT
>JAYTTG010000556.1:0-3082 GCA_043745175.1 Microbacteriaceae bacterium | reverse complement strand
ACGATCCGACGAGCGGCTACTCCAGCGTCAATGGCAAGCCCGCCGTCTCGCTCAACGTCACCAAGTCGGCAGCCGGCAACACCGTGTCGGTATCGAATTTGGTTCGCAGCGACCTGCCGACTCTTGAGAAGCAGCTCGGCAGCAACACCAAGTTCGTGGTCGTCGCCGACCAAGCGCCATCGATCACCCAGTCGATCAACAGCCTTGCGCAAGAGGGCCTGCTCGGCCTCGGCTTCGCCGTGATCATCATCTTTGTTTTCCTGTTCTCGGTGCGGTCGACCCTTGTCGTGGCGATCTCGATTCCCGTCTCTGTGCTCATCACCTTCATCGGCATGCAGGCCTCCGGCTACACGCTCAACATCATTACGCTCGCGGCGCTCACCATCGCGATCGGGCGGGTGGTTGACGACTCCATCGTCGTGATCGAGAACATCAAGAGGCATATCGGTCTCGGCGAAGAGAAGCTGCCGGCCATCCTTACCGCCGTGCGGGAGGTCGCGACGGCCGTCACCGCCTCCACGATCACCACGGTTGCGGTATTTTTGCCGATTGCACTCGTCGGTGGACTCACCGGGGAGTTGTTCCGTCCCTTCGCCATTACCGTCACGATTGCCTTACTCGCGTCGCTGTTCGTCTCGCTCACGATTGTTCCGGTGCTCGCGTACTGGTTCCTCGGCAGCCGCAAGACTGCGCACCGGCATGCCGAAGGCGAGTCCGTTGCGGTTTCCACCGGTGCGGACGAGTTCGAGCAGACCACTCGGCTGCAGAGGGTGTACCTTCCGGTCATCCGCTGGACCCTCAAGTTTCCTGCTCTCGTGCTCATCGCAGCCCTGGTTGTGTTAGCGGGGAGCGGATTCCTCGCCACGAGCCTCAAGACAAACTTCATCGGCAACAGCGGGCAGAATACGCTCACCGTCACGCAGACTTTGCCTCTTGGCACGAGTCTCGAGGCACAGGACACCGCCTCGAAGAAGGTGGAGACCCTGCTGCGCAACGTGAAGGGTGTCGATACCGTTCTGCTCACCATCGGATCCGGTGGCAGCTCGCTGCGCGCAGCATTCTCCGGAGGCGGCTCGAGCACCTTTTCGCTGACAACCAATCCGGATGCTGACCAGGCCAAGCTGCAGGCCACGGTCACCGCCCAGTTGAAAAAGACCACTGGCGAAGGCGAGCTCGCGGTGGCCACCGCGCAGGGCGGCTTCGCCTCCTCCAACATCGAGGTCAACGTCACGGCCGGCAGTGATGCCGACTTGCGGGAAGCCTCCGATGTCATTCTCGCGAAAATGAAGAAACTCTCCGTGGTCTCGCGTGCGTCGAGCAACTTGTCCGCCTCGCTCCCCTATATAGCGGTGCAGATCGATCGGGCGAAAGCAGCGGCCGACGGGCTCAGCGAGGTGCAGGTCGGTGGGATCGTCACCCAGGCGATGAACCCGAGCGCCACCGGCACTGTGGTCATCGATGGCAAGATGCTGTCGATCTACGTCAACAACTCCAGCGCCCCTCTCACTTCCGACGCGCTCAATGCCTTCTCGATCCCGACGGCGAAGGGTGTGGTGCCGCTTTCCGACCTCGCCACGGTCGCGACGGTGAACGGGCCCTCGAGCATCACCACGATCAAAGGGCTGCGCAGCGCCACCCTCACGGTGGTGCCTGGCACGGACAATACGGGAAGTGCCTCGGCGATCGTGTCGGCCGCTGTGGCGAAGCTGAAGCTGCCTGCGAGCGCGACCGCGACCCTCGGTGGCGTGACCACCCAGCAGAGCGACTCGTTCGGCCAGCTCGGACTTGCCTTGCTCGCCGCCATCCTCATCGTCTACGTCGTGATGGTGGCCACCTTCAAGAGCCTGCGCCAGCCGCTGCTACTTCTCGTCTCGATTCCGTTTGCGGCGACCGGGGCCATCGCGCTCCAAGTGATCTCGGGGGTTCCCCTCGGTGTCGCGTCGCTGATCGGCGTGCTCTTGCTGATCGGAATCGTGGTGACCAACGCCATCGTGCTTGTCGACCTGATCAACCAATACCGAAGCCGTGGCATGAGGGTGACCGAGGCAATCATCAACGGCGCCTCGCGTCGACTCCGACCGATCCTCATGACCGCGCTTGCGACGATCTTCGCGTTGCTGCCCCTCGGCATTGGCCTCACGGGCCATGGTGGCTTCATCTCGCAGCCGCTCGCGATCGTCGTGATCGGCGGGCTCGTGTCATCGACGCTGCTCACTCTCATCGTGCTTCCGGTGCTCTACTACCTGGTCGAGGGCGCGAAGGAACGCCGCACGGATCGTCGCGCGGCGAAGGCGACGGTGTCTCCCACGCCGTAGGCCTTCTGGCCGCGAAGCGGTCGGAAGCCCGTACGAAACCCGCGGCGCCCGGACGCCCGGCCATGGCGAGGGTGCCCGACCCGCGAAGCTAGGCTCATCGGATGGCTACTCCCGATTTCGTGCTCGCTCTCCGCGAGAAGGTCGGGCATGACGATCTGTGGCTGCCCGGGGTGACTGCCGTCGTGCTTCGTGGCTCTGAGGTGCTGCTGGTTCGCCGCGCCGACAGCGGGGCGTGGACTCCGGTCACCGGTATCGTCGACCCCGGCGAGGAACCCGCCGTCGCGGCCGAGCGTGAAGTGCTGGAGGAGGCAGATGTCGTTGCTCAGGTCGAATCCCTGTCCTGGGTGAAAGTCATCGACCTGGTCACCTACGACAACGGCGACCGATCGCGGTATCTCGACCTGGTGTTCCGCTGCAGCTGGGTGTCGGGTGAGCCGTTCCCCGCCGATGGAGAGAACACCGAGGCCGCCTGGTTCTCGTTGGATGCGCTGCCCACGCTCTCGGCCGACATGAGTGAGCGCATCCGGGTTGCCGTCATCGGTGCGGAGTCCACCCGCTTCGAGCGCTGAGATTAGCCGCTCACCCACCCTTCACCGTCACGAAAGTGCTGTCGATGCTGTGCTTACGCACGGCCCGCGCGAGTTTCAGGGATTGCGAGAGAGGGATGGTCTCGTCGAGCGAGTGCCCGACGAAGAACGGCGGATTCGAGTCATCCACGTGGAACAGTGGAAAGGCCTGCACCGCCGGTGGGCAGGCTTCACAACTCA
>JAYTTG010000555.1:0-3082 GCA_043745175.1 Microbacteriaceae bacterium | reverse complement strand
GACTTCGATGAACGATACAGCCTCTACCGCCCGGACTCGGAGCTTTCCCGGGTCGCGCGGGGAGAGCTTGCGCTCACCGCCTCGAGCGAGGAGCTGAGGTCGTCCTACGCGGCGTCCCTGCGCTGGCGCGACGAGACCGGCGGAGCATTCACGCCACATCGTCCGGATGGCACAGTCGATCTCAATGGCACCGTGAAGGCGCTCGCGATGCAGGCCGCAGCAGACGAGTTGTTCCGCGCCGGATTCTTAGACTGGTGCCTCAATGCAGGCGGAGACGTGCTCTCTTCCGGCTACCAGCCAGACGGGGAGGCCTGGCGCGTCGGTGTGGTTGACCCCGCCGACCGTTCCGCACTCCTCTTCGCGATCTCCCTGAACGGCGCACGTCACGCGGTTGCCACCTCGGGGAGCGCCGAGCGTGGAGATCACATCTGGTCCGCCACCGCGATCGATCGCACCTACCTGCAGGCGACCGTGGTTGCCGACGACATCGAGACGGCGGATGTGCTCGCCACTGCAATCATCGCGGGTGGGCCGAGTACGCTCGCGACTATCGTCGGACGCTGGTCTGTCGACGTACTCACCGTGGCACGGGACGGCACGATGGCAGCGACCCCTGGGCTCTCCACGGCACTGGCCACGGGCTGAGGGAAGACTTTCGCGGATTTCACTTTTTCCAGAAAGGGCGTCAGCGGGTACCTGAACACCTCGACTCGCATTTCGGGAGAGCCACGGGCTGCGCTAGCGGCTGTCGTCGGGATTGTCCCCGACATCCGCCCTCCTTCTCCGGATGCCCGAACATCGGTGGTCGCACCTCCCGGTCGGGCCCGAACCGCTCATGCGCACTCTTCACCGTTTCGATACCCTTAAGGAGGATGATGCGCTGGGGTGGATGCAGTGAGAGCATCAGGTATGACTCGGTCGTATTGTCGAAGTGTCGGTCGGGGGTGGAATCGATCCAGTGCCGGCCGAATATCTCGAAGTGGATGTCATTGAAGGTGTGAAGAAGTAGACCGTGATGATCGAGTCATGCGAACGAGTCGATCCTGCGGTTCCTGTTCGACTGGATGAAGGGGTTTTATGTACGAGAAATTTGGCTCAGCCCACTCTCTCGGTGGGTTTCCTGCTGCAGCTCTCATCTTCCTGCGTGCGCTGGACAGCAACCGTCACCGGATCGCGAAGGAAGCCGGTGTCACCGGAAGCGAACTGCGTGCCCTGTCGCGTGTGGCGGAAGCCGGAAGTATCACGCCAAAGGAGCTGGCCGACTCCATGGAAATGACGACCGGCGCTGTGACCGCGATCTCAACTCGCCTCGTCGACGCCACGCTAATGCGTCGCGTCGACCATCCGAATGACCGACGCAGCCTTCTTCTCGAACTCACACCGTGGGGCGATGAGGTCATGAAGCAGATCTACTGCGAATTCGATGCGGCCCTGGCGGTGGTGACGAAAGACATGGCGGAGGCAGACCTTCGGGGCTGTTCCACTCTGCTGCGGTCCGCGGCTGACGAGCTCGTTCCTCTGGACTCTTCGGTGTTCTAGGAGGGTCTTTGGTCCCGGGGAGTGTGATTCGAATTCGGCATTCTGAATAAGCGCACTCGCTGTTTGACCAGATGCTCGCGGACGGAGAGGACCCCGGCAATGCCCGAGAGAATCGTTCTCGTCATCGACAGTGGAGTGGCCAGTGTCGCAGCGCTTGCGTGGACCCTCTCCCGGGCGGCGAACACCGACCTGAATGTTCGCCTCATGACGATCGACGAATCTGCCTCGCCAGGGGCCGAGGCGTCGAAACTACTCGAGGCGGTGCGAGCGCTCGGTCATGCCGCCGGTCGGTTCGCCAAACTTGCTCCCCGGTCGAAGATCGAGATGGTGCTGCTCCGAGGAAAGGCCGTTGACGTGTTGGCCCGGGAATCTGTCACGGCGGATCTCGTGGTCATCGGGTCGCACAGGAGCGGCATGCTCTCCGGCGTATTCAGCGTATCCGTGCCTCTGGGGCTTGCGCCCCGATCCTCCTGCCCCGTAGTTATTGTGCCTGCCCTCTGGGCCCCGTCGGACGGCCCGGTGGTCGTCGGCGTAGACGAACCGACGTCAGTTGCGGCGCAGGAGTTCGCCGCGCGCGAGGCCGAACGACTCGTTCGAGACCTCGTGCTCGTGCGCGCCTGGGAATTGGCGCCGATGGTCACCATGGAATTGCTCGGAGCAGGCACTACCGAGGCCTCTATCCGTGCCGCCAATGCCGAGCTGCTCGCGACCGCTGCCTCGGCAATCGAACTCCGGCACAGTTCGCTTTCCGTTACAGGGAAGCTCAGCTACGCGACCCCCTTCCGCGCCCTTGTCGCGGTTGCTGAGAGCATGTCCTTGGTGGTGATCGGTACCCATCATCGGCATATGCTTGCGGAAATGATGCTCGGCTCGGTCGGTCATGACCTGGTGATGCACGTGCCGTGCCCGGTGGTTATCGTGCCTCCGCTTGACCGCCGGGGCGCCGCGCACCCCGACTGATACACACTCACGAAAGGTCACTATGGATACCCTGTTCGCCGTTTTGCACGTGGTCACCGCCGTCTTCATCGTCGGTCCGATGGCCATCCTGCCGATGACCGCAATGCGGGCTGCGCGGGCTCGCAATGGCGCCCAGGTGCTCGCACTTGCCCGAGCGACATCCACCTTCTCGCTGCTTTCACTCGTTGTCCTCCTGCTGGGCTTCGCCGTGCTCGGCATGAGCGACCCGAAAGAACATTGGTCCCTCGCATCGGGGTGGATCGTGTGGTCGATAGTCCTGTACATCGTCGCCCTCGTCGTCAACCTGTTCGTGACGGTGCCTGCCATGAAACGAACGGTCGCCGGTATCACTGCGTCTACCGGTGCGGACGGCACGGGCACCGCCTCGTCGCCCGCCGGCTATGGTGCCATCGCCGGGGGTTCCGGCCTAGCCAGCCTGCTGCTCGTGGCCGTCGTGGTGCTGATGGTCTGGAAGCCGTGAAACGCGACGCTCGAGAGTCCGGATCGCAGCAGTTCCCGGTCTTGGCAGTTCAGGCGGCGCAGAAGATCAGGCGGCGCGGAGTCCCCGGCGCAGGATATGGCG
>JAYTTG010000554.1:0-3084 GCA_043745175.1 Microbacteriaceae bacterium | reverse complement strand
AGCGTCGGCCGTTTCCATCGCGTCAAGGGGATGGCCACGATTGTGGATGCCTGGGCGAACGGGTCGCTCGCCGACCGAGCCAACCTCCTGCTGATCGGTGGAAACCTCGTCGATCCCTCCGCCGATGAACGTGAACAGCTCGAGCTGATGGACGCGATCGTTCCCCCCGAGAGTCGCTTCGAGGCCGGTCTGGTGCTGTCAGGGCACCGCCGTAACGACACCGTCGCCCGATGGGTGGCGGCCGCCCGTTTCGGTATGCCTGGTCTGGCGGCACCGCGCGGCATCTACGTCTGCGGCAGCCTGAAGGAGGAGTTCGGCATCGCGCTTCTTGAAGCTATGGGCACAGGTCTTCTCGTCGTGGCCCCCGATGGCGGCGGGCCCGCCACGTACGTGGAAGAGGGTGTCACCGGCTTCCTGGCGCCGACCTGGGACGTCGTACCGCTTCGCTGCGCAATGATCGAGGCTCTGGGTGCCTCTCTCGCCGAGGACACCGCCGATCGGGCGAGGGCTTCGCGCGACACGGTTGAGGTGAGCTACACGATCCAGGCCATGGCCCGCGCCCTGTCGAACGTCTATCAGGGGGTACAAGACGAGGAGAGTGAATCGCGAGGCTGGTCGTTCGCAGCCCTGTGAGGATCATTCCGGTGAGGAAGGCGACGCGGTGACCCTCATCATCATCAGTCCTGACTATGCGTCCCACCTTCTACCGCTCGCGACACTCGGCACAGCATGGCGTGACGCCGGCGAACGTGTGGTCGTGGCGACCGGTCCGGCGACGGCCGGTATCGTCGAATCGTTCGGCTTCGAACGCATCAACCTCCCGCTCGGCAAGGGCTCCAACCCCGGCGTGATCCGCGCCGAACAGCAGCCCAGCGGCGAGGACGATGCCTTGCGTGGCTTTTTCGCCGCGACACGTCTCGGCATGGTCGAGACCCTCGCATTCCAGGCCGAGGCACGCCTCAGCGACCTGATGTGGGAACCGGTGCGGGTCGCTCGGGAGGTGCAGGCGGTCGTCGAAGAGGTTAAGCCAGACGCGATCATCGTCGACCATCTCGCGTTCAGCGCGCGGCTGGCCCTGGTCGCTGCCGGCGTGCCGTACGCGGATGTCGTGCTCGGGCATCCGTCGGCCCTTCCTGTCGGTGACGAGGTCTACGGCTTTCCGCCGGCCTGGCCCGCCGCGTTCAACCCGTCAGTCGGAGAATTGCGGATGCTGCGCGAGCTCTGTGACCGAGTGAGCGAGTCGTTCACCGACGAGTGGAATGCCGCCCTCGCCGAACTCTCCCCGAGCGCGCCGCTGTCGGTCAGTGCCTTCGGCGAGCATGGCGACCTGCTTTTACTCAACTATCCCGCTGAACTCTCTCCGCCGACGCGCACGGCGATTCTGCCGCCCCACCGCTTTCTCGGTTCAGCCGTGCGCGAAGAAGCGCGCGATAGGGAAGTGGATGCCTGGCTGGCGGAGAGCAACGATCCTTTCGTCTACGTGAGTTTCGGCAGTTTTCTCTCCGTGCGGGCGGACGTGCTTGCACGCGTCTGCGCGGGGCTCAAGCGGGTGGGAATCCGAGGAGCGATAGCCATCGGATCGGCGGCCCGCGCCGAGCTTGGTGAGCTACCGGCCGACTGGCTCGTTCGCGAGTTCCTTCCGCAGGTGACCCTGCTCGAGCGGGCGGCGGCGGCGGTGACCCACGGCGGCAACAACAGCGTCACCGAGTCGATGACGATGGGGGTTCCGCTGGTGGTGTTGCCGTTCTCGACCGACCAGTTCGCCGCGGCGGCGGCCCTTGAGAATGCGGGGTTCGGCGTAGCACTCGCTCCGAACACGGCGACGGTCGCCGAGCTGGCGGATGCTGTGCTGCGGGCACTCGACCTGCCAGCGAAAGCGGCACTCGCGACGCTCTCGGCTGGGCTGCGTCAGGATGCGGGGAGCCGCCGGGCCTTCTCGGCGGTGGCGTCGGTGCCGACGAGCTGACGCATCGCATCGCGGCTCGACCGGGCCTCGCGATACTGCTCCATGAGGGCGGCATTCGCGTCGTACTGATCGCCCTCGCGGGCCTGCGTGGTGTGGTTTAGCGCGTAGACGACTCCCTCGTGACGGCGGGGAACCTCGTCGAGCAGGGTCTCGTGGGCCACGTACCAGGCCGCATCTTCGAAGCCCCAACCGCGGAAGCGCTCGTCCTGGCCGCCGTGGCTCCACCAGCTCTGCGGCGTGGTGACATACACCCCTGAGCAGGCTCCGTTCACCAGTTCGAAGTCGCACTGGTCGAGTGGGGTGCCGACTGTGAACTGGGCGGTGCCCGGCGTGCCGAGCCAGTGATAGCGGGTGTAGGGCAGGTGTACCAGGCCCGACGTGGCGGCGGCGGCGATCGACTCCAACAGTGGTTCGAGCTGGGGGATCGTATCGGCGTCGTTGATAACAACGACCTCTCCGGAATCCTCGATCGAGTCGATTCCCAGATTGCGGCAGCGCGCAAGGTTGAAGATCTCGTCGTTGGAATCGATGGTGCGGATGTCGACATTCCCGAAGTTCTTCCCGTACCAGTCCACGACGGCGTCGATGGCCGCCAGCCGAGAGGGCTGGGGGCGCCAAGGGATCAGTACAGTGAGCACCGATCAAGCATAAGTGTGTCGTGCTGACCGGATTCTCCGACCCTCGAAATGCCTATTTCTGTCCCACTGCTGTGTCAGAGCAACAGAGATCGGCATGTCGATGCGGCATGCCGGTTGAACGTCCGGGAGGCAAGCCCGCCGGGACGATCCGGCGAGGCGTCGCATCCTGCTCCCTGATGGGAGGATCGAGCAAAAGAGGTGCCGGCTGTCGATCAATGTGAGCGAGATGGCCTGCAGTCCCGCAAGCGTCGTCGCGGTGCTCGCCGACGGGTGGCTAGTTCCAGGCTGGGTTGTGGGAGCTCACGTATGCGAAGTGTTGACGATCGGGGTGTCGTTGCCCGACGCGACCGGAGCGGCCACAGCGTTGCCCGATGCTGCTGTGTTGCCCCTGAGCACTTAACCCACCTGGAGCGCGACCACCGCGGGGAACTCGTTCGACACGGTCGCAGCGGTGCGTCATTGAGGTCGTGAGGGCTGGTT
>JAYTTG010000553.1:0-3098 GCA_043745175.1 Microbacteriaceae bacterium | reverse complement strand
GCCAGCAGCGCGCATGGGGCTTTCGTCCCAAAAACCCGGCAGTATCCGAGAAAGCCGCAGTGCCTAGAGCTTCGCGAGCCGTGCACGGGCGAAGCAATACAGCCCGAACGCGATCACACCGACGCCCACGGCGACGAGTATCGCCCCGCCAAACGGCAACCCGAGCAGCGACTTCAACGCGCCATCCAGTCCGGTCGCTCGCGATGGATCCGCGGTCAACGCCGCCACGATGAAGAGGATGCCGACCACCCCGACCGCGATGCCCTTGGCCGCATAGCCCACGACTCCGAGCGCGACCACGGCCTTGCCGGCGGTGCCGGTCGGCACCCGGATGTGTTTCGTGAACGACTGCCGCACGCCGCGCACCACGAACACCATGCCGATCGCCAGCACCCCGAGCCCGATGACAACGAGCAGGAACACTCCACCCGGGCTCGCCAGGAGCGTGGCGCTGAAGCTCTTGGTGCTGCTGGCGGAATTGCTGCTTCCTCCGAGCGCGAAGGTGAGCGCGGTGGCCGCGATCGCCAGATAGGCGACCGCCTTCCCCAGCTCACTGGCAATGTGGGCGGCTCGTTTGGTGGCATCCGGCTCGCGCACGAGCGCCGCCGAGAGCAGCTGCCAGATGCCGAGTGCAGCAAGCCCAACGACGATCACCCAGAGCACGAACACCCCTCCGGGTGCGGCGGCAAGTGCGCCGAGAGCGCCAGACTGGTCGGCTCCGGATCCGGCGCCAGCACCCGACGCGACCCCGATGGCAATGCCCCCGATGAGGATGTGCAGGATGCCGTTGACGGCATAGCCCGTGCGGGCCAACACGGAGAGCACGGGGCTGTTCTTCGCTTGTGCGGCCACTCCCGACGCGGAGCGGCCCGCTGCCGACGAGCGGGAAGAGTGGGAGGGTGACATGGCGCCGAGTGTACGCCGATGGGAATGCAGCGGACCGCGGTGCGCTTGCACCTCTCGTGACTTCCTCCACCAACGCGCTCGACGTAGGATTCCGGTCCGAGCGTGGCCCCATTCTCATTACCCTCATGGTGACGACCGGACTGGTGGCGATCGACTCCACGATCCTCGCGACGGCAGTCCCGTCGATCGTCGGGGATATCGGTGGCTTCTCGGCATTCCCCTGGTTGTTCTCGATCTACCTGCTCGCCCAGGCCGTGTCGGTGCCGGTCTACGCGAAACTGTCCGACACCCTCGGACGCAAACCGATCATCCTCATCGGAGTCGGACTGTTCCTGCTCGGATCGGTCCTCTGCGGATTTGCGTGGAGCATGCCGGCACTGATCGCGTTCCGTGCCATCCAGGGGCTGGGCGCCGGTGCTGTGCAGCCCATGGCCATCACGATCGCAGGAGACATCTACACGGTTGCCGAGCGCGCCAAGACCCAGGGCTACCTGGCGAGCGTCTGGGCCGTGTCTTCCGTCGTCGGACCGACCCTCGGTGGAGTGTTTTCGCAGTTCCTGTCCTGGCGCTGGATCTTCTTCGTGAACGTGCCACTCTGCATACTCGCGCTGGTATTGCTCGTGCGGGTCTTCCACGAGAAGATCGAGCGCACCAGGCACACGGTCGACTACCTGGGAGCGGGCCTCCTCACGGCATCCCTCAGCCTGATCATTCTCGCGGTGCTCGAGGGCGGCCAGGCCTGGGCGTGGAATTCGATGCAGAGTATCGGCGCCTTCACGATCGGAGCACTGTTGCTTGCGGGATTCGTCGTGGCCGAAAAGTACGCGGCCGAACCGGTGCTACCCCTCTGGGTCTTCTCCCGCCGGCTGCTGCTCAGCACCGCGTTCATTTCGCTGGGAGTCGGCGCCGTGCTCATCGGGCTCACCTCCTACGTGCCAACCTATCTCGAGCGTTCGGTCGGGGCCCCGCCGCTCGTCGCGGGTCTCGCTCTCGCCGCCCTGACAATCGGATGGCCCATCGCGGCCTCGCAGTCGGGCAAGCTGTACCTGCGAATCGGCTTTCGCAACACCGTGCTGATCGGCATGGCCGTCACCGTAGCTGGCTCCCTCGTACTCGCCCTCACCAGCAAATCCCCGAGTATTACGCTCGTGGCCACTGCCTGTTTTGTGGTCGGTCTGGGGATGGGACTTGTGGCCACCCCGAGCCTGATTGCCGCGCAGGCCAGTGTGCAGTGGAATGAGCGCGGAGTCGTCACCGGCACCAATCTCTTTTCACGGTCCATCGGCAGCGCCCTCGGCGTAGCCATTTTCGGGGCGATCGCCAACGGGATCTTTCACGCGACCGGGGGGAGCGAGAGGGTACCGGCGACGGTCGAAGCGGCATCCGGTGCCGTGTTCATCGCCGTGGCGATCGCCGCGATCGCGACCGTCGCTGCCGCATTCGCGATGCCGCGCACTCCTGTGGTGCCGGTCGAGGCCGCCTCCTCCTAGGCGACGCGGCTGCCGCGGGACAGCCGGCCCGCCGGAGTTCTCGTGCGTACCATTGCACCGGCAAGAGCTGCGGCAGCAAGAGCCAGCTGCATCAGCAGCCCGACAGCCCAGCCGGGCACGGTCGATTCGATCAACTTGCGAGCCGACGGAGAGTTGACGCCATTGCTGAAGCCAGAATTCGGATCGCGGCTGCATTCGTCGAAACGGAGAGTGGACTTCGGCGGCACCTGCACCGTGCGTACCGCCACCTTGATACTGCCGAACAGGTCGGTCACATTGCCGCGCGAGTCGAAATGGGTGGGAACCGCGTCCGCGAGCACAACATAGGGGTTGGTTGCCAGTACGCCCCAGAAGTAGTCGAATCGCGGCACTTTCGAAACCTGGGTTGATCCCGCCCCGCACCCGGTTGCTTGGCCGTTCTCGTCATAGGTGGCCCCGGAGTATGTCGTAGTGGTCTGCGCCGTCTGCACGACCAGCCCGCCGAGGGCGAACGCGATGAGCGTCCCGATGCTGAGGGCGGCGACCGTGAGGTAGGTTGCCACGATCGAGAAGAGCGGGCGATTCAGCACTCCAGAGAGACCGACTCCGATAGCGGAGACCACACCGAGTTCCACCGCGAGCACGAGAATCGACACCACGATCGCCGCACCACTCAGGCCACCGAGCAGTGCGGAGTAGAGCAGGAACGGCACCGATACGGCA
>JAYTTG010000552.1:0-3117 GCA_043745175.1 Microbacteriaceae bacterium | reverse complement strand
CTATGGCCTCGATCGCGGCAGTCGAACTGACCGTGACGAGCCCGGCGGCTCCGGCGAGATGGTCGGACATAGCGCCCCCGGCCACGACGAGATTATGGGGAGCGGGTGGGTCGAGCTCGCCGATCAAATCGGCGTAGTCAAAGCGTTCGCCGTGCGTCTGCTGTTCGCCGCGGGCGGCTCGCACCTTCACGACGACCCGCAGGTATGGATGCCGACGTGCCGACTCGGCGAGCCAACTCAGCAGCGCGAGACGGTCGACCTTCCGTGCCGGCACCTTCGCCTGTGTCGCGAAGATGACCTCGCCGTTCTGGTTGCGACCCCGGGTCTTCTGCGGAAGCGGCTTCCGAGGAAGGAACGGCAGGGTGGCGAGCCCGAACAGCATCTCGATCCCCATGCGCGACGCAAGCTCCGTGAATTCGCGGATCTCCCGCCTCGAATGCAGCACGAAGTAGTCGACCTGCGCGCGATGGGAGACGGCCCGGTTCGTCGCCGGGATCGAGATTCCCGGTAGCCCGCTGACGATCACCGGCCGCACGACCGAGGCCTCGACGATGGCGCGCACCACCACCCGTACCAGAGGTCCGCGCACCGACAGGAGCACGACATCCGGCTTGAGGGTGGCGATTCTCACGGCCAGGGCGGACAGATCGAGGATCGGCGGCGCGTCGATTGTCCACGCCGTCCCGCCCACAGCAGCAGCGAGTTGGTCTGCGCTCGGCAGCACCGGGCTTGCGAGCACGATCAACGAACCATGCCAGTGGCCAGGAGCCTGCCCGAGCAGGGCTGCTCCCCACTTGACGTAGGAGTCAGAGTCCGCGATCGCCAGCACAGTGACCGTGTCGGACAGCGCCAATTCGGATTCCCGTGCGGAGGCGCCGGATGCGGCCGCATCGTCCGCCACAGCGCGGGTGATGGTCATGCAGGAACACGCCTGAGCTTCGCCAGGGGGGTGAGCTCGCCCGGGAAGACCCGCTTCACGCCATCGCCCATCGCCTCGCCGATGATCCGGATATCGCGCACCAGGTGCTCGAAACCCCGCGGCTCGAGCGACGCAGCATGGTCCGATCCCCACATGGTGCGATCGAGGGTGATGTGGCGCTCGACAGCGACGGCGCCGAGGGCAACTGCGGCAATGGAGATTTGCAGCCCGCACTCGTGACCGGAATAGCCGATCGGCACCCCGGGGTAACGATTCTGAAGGGTGGTGATGGTGCGCAGGTTCGCTTCTTCCGCGGGCAGGGGATAGCTGGAGGTCGCGTGCAGGATCACCAGGCGCTCGGTGCCGAGCACACCGACGGCGCGGTCGATCTGATCGAGTGTCGACCTACCGGTCGAGAGGATGATCGGCTTGCCGGTCGCGGCGAGAACCTGGAGCATCCCGATGTCGGTGACGGAGGCGGAGGCGACCTTGTGGGCGCTCACGTTGAGGTCCTCGAGGAAGTCCACAGAGGGCTCATCCCACGGGGAGGCAAACCAGTCGAGGCCGCGGTATGTCGCGTAGTCGCCGATTTCGACATACTGCTCGCGGGAGAACTCCACGCGGTAGCGGTACTCCAGGTAGGTGATCATGCCCCAGGGGGTGTCCCGAGGGGTATTTTTCATGTGCTCCGGAGTGGAGATCGCCGGGGTGCGCTTCTGGAACTTGACCGCCTGGGCGCCCGCATCCACGGCGACATCAATGAGCTGGATCGCCGTGTCGACGCTGCCGTTGTGGTTGAGGCCGATTTCTGCGATCACGTAAACCGGTGCGCCGTCGCCGAGCTCTGAGGTGCCGATCCGGACAGTCATGAGTGCTCCAATTGTGGGGAGGTCGACGGACGCGGTGAGGAAGTCGGATCAACGAGAGGCGCGATCGCATTCGCCAGCCTGAGCTGGTCGAGAGTATCGATCTCGATGCCGGTGCGCTCATCGACGATGGCGACACCGACCCTGCCGAAGAAACGGAAGCGGGCCCGGCTGAATCCCGTGGCACGCATTACGTAGAAGCCGCCGGTCTCTTGGAACTGCGGCTCGCGATCCTGCCGTCGGGAACGCACGGACGGGTCGTGGTTGATCCCCGTCGCCCGCCCC
This sequence comes from Microbacteriaceae bacterium, assembly GCA_043745175.1. Classification (GTDB taxonomy): domain Bacteria; phylum Actinomycetota; class Actinomycetes; order Actinomycetales; family Microbacteriaceae; genus Lacisediminihabitans. Next base: position 1,047 of record JAYTTG010000552.1, on the reverse strand, counting down.
TGGTCGTCGAGCTGCCAGAGGAAAGCGAAGGTCTCGACGGCGGAGAACACCACGTCTTCCCTGCCGCTCCGAACCCGCTCGATGGCTTCGCAGAGAGCCGCCGAATCAATGAACGGAGAGGTCGGCTGCAGCAAGACCACGATCTCGGCGGCAGGATCGATGTGCTCGAGCGCGTGGAGCACCGCGGACTCGGATGTCGCCCGGTCACCGGAGAGATGCGCCGGACGATCCACGACCTCCGCCTCTGCCGCGAGAGCGGCTTCCTCGATGGCGGGGTCGTCCGTGCTGACGATGACCCGGTCGATCAGGCCGCACGAGCGGGCAGCTGCGATCGAGCGCACCACCAGCGGGATGCCCGCAACCGGGCGCAGGTTTTTTCCCGGGATACCCTTGGAGCCGCCCCTCGCGGGAATGACTGCGACGATGCTCATCTGCTACTCCGCTCTTCGAGTCTCACGTTCTTGCGAGCCTAGAAAGACGAAACGGACTCCAGTTGGCCGCCGGGTAAACGGCGGGCGACGGTGCGGTTGCGGATTGTCCCTACACTCGAACAGGACCAGGAAGGCACCGTCGATGAGCATGCCCTTCCCCGATTCGCGCCGAGCGTGGACGGTGCTCACCCTCGGCGTCGGCGCCCAGACCGCCGGAACAGTGTTCGTCAGCGTGCCGGCCTTCCTCATCCCTCTGCTGCACACCGAGCGCGGTCTCAGCCTCGCGCAGGCCGGCTTGCTCGCTGCCACTCCCACAATCGGCATGGTGCTCACGCTTATCGCCTGGGGTGCCCTCGCAGACCGCATCGGAGAACGCTGGGTGATCGCGGGAGGTCTCGCGCTCGTCGCCTTCGCCTCGGTCGGCGCGATCCTGTCGACGGGATACCTGACCCTCGGCATCTTCTTCCTGCTCGGTGGAATGGCCGCCGCCAGTTCGAACGCCGCGAGCGGTCGCGTTGTGGTCGGCTGGTTTCCCAAGGATCGGCGGGGACTCGCGATGGGTATCCGCCAGACCTGCCAGCCGCTCGGGGTGACCATCGCCGCGGTGACGGTGCCG
>JAYTTG010000551.1:0-3120 GCA_043745175.1 Microbacteriaceae bacterium | reverse complement strand
GGACTCGGTGTCGAGCGCAACGTGTTCCGCTACCGGCCGGTTGCGGTGACGGTGCGTCTGGCCGAGGGGGCATCCCCCGCCCAGCTCGTTCGCACGATAGCGGCGGCCGCGCGGGCAGCCGCCTCCCTGTCAATCAGCTCTGCGGTGCCGGTGGCGGCGGGGCTCATCCGCCTTTTCGACTCGGCGGCGCCCCCGCTCACCATCGAGTCCGTGGTCGTCGAGACGGATGCGCGCTGGCACGCGCGCCTGCAGTCCGGCGAGATCCGGCCCGGCCGCATCCGCCTGCTGGGCGGCGACCGACTCGTACTCACGACGGTACTCGGCGGAGATCCGGATGTGGCGATCTACGCTGGCCCGGTAACCACCTCTGGCCGGATCGAGATGCTTCCGTTCCTGCACGAACAGGCCATCAGTATGACCGCCCATCGCTTCGGCAATCCCGACCCGTCTACCTTCGTCGCGCTCTGATCGCCGAGCGGGTGGCGCCGCGTCGTCGCCCCCGCGCGCGTGCGGGTAGCTTCCGCGTTAGGAGTGACACTCGCGCTGGCTTCCTCCCTCTGCGCGCCTGCGAGTGACACTCGCACCGAAATGTTTGGGCGCACGTGTCACTCGCGGGCGCGGAGGGTGTGGCGAGGGGCCGTGGCTACGCGAGCTCGGGGTGGTGCAGCGCCGCGACATCCGGATGCGCGCGCAGTCGGCTCTTGAGCGCGTTCTCGCCGTAGGTGGGGAAGATCGGATTCTGCGGATCGGCGGTGATTCCGCGCGACTCGGCGGCGAGTTCCGGAGGCAACGTGAGAGTCGGGATTGTGGCATCCAGCGCGGGGGCGAAGAAGAACGGCACCGAGATGCGATCCGCGCCGATGAGGGGCGAGATCACCCGGTGCACGGTAGCGGTGAGATAGCCGTCGGTCGCGACCTCGAGCAACTCGCCGATGTTGACGACGAAGGCTCCGGGCAGCGGAGGGGCGTCGATCCAGCCGTTCGCATACTGCACCTGGAGGCCGCCCTTGCCCGGTTCGACGAAGAGCAGGGTGAGCACCCCGGAGTCCTTGTGTGCGCCGACGCCCTGTTGCGGAGTGGGATCGGACTTGCCGGGGTAGCGCACGATCTTGGTGAGGGTCGATGGATTCGTAGCGAAGCTCGAATCGAACACGTTTTCTTTGGCACCGAGGGACACCGCCCATGCCCGCAGTAGGGTGAGCGCCACCCGGGAGAGGGCCTCATTCCACTGTGTGACGACCTCCCGCAGTTCGGGCAACGCCGAAGGCCATTGGTTGGGGCCGTCCAGACGCCAGTAGTCGGCGACACCCGGCCCGCGGGGCACCGGCGGGCGCTCCACTCCGATGTCGATCTGCTCACGCCAATCGACCGTGCCCGTGGTGAGTTCGCCGCCGACCCGGGTGTATCCCCGAAAGTGCGGACTCTTCAGGTTCTCGATCTCGAGCTTGGCAGCTTCCGGCAGCTCGAAGAACTGCCGCGCGACGCGGATGACGGTGTCCTGCAACCGCTCGGAGACACCATGCCCGGTCAGGTAGAAGAAGCCGAATTCGTGGGTGGCAGCCCGAAGCTCGCGCCGAAACGCCGCAGCTTCGCGCTCGCCGCGATCCAGTCGGGAGAGGTCGAGCACCGGAAGTGTGAGTGGCATGAATCCATTCTCGATCGGATTTCGGAGACGCGTGCCAGTGTTACGCACCATGAAGCCCCCCGAACTGGCGGTCTGTCCCCCATTGTGCGGACACGTCCGGTCCCCACATAATCAATGCCGGGGGAAGTGCTTTAAGCATCCCCTCTGCGACCGGGTACCCGAGCACGGCCGCAGTGACTCGGCCGGATGCGTACCCGAATCGCGCATCCGGTCGGCTGGTCGCTGGGGTCGACTGGGACGCTTAACCGCTCATCCGCCCGCTCGTGCGTTCCGCCGCGATCATCGCCGCGACCGGACTGGCGGCGCCTGCGCGGGTGGAGCAGCGAAGCACGATCCCCGCCGTCCCGGTGCCGATGTTTGGCCGTGTCTCACCCACCTCGAGTTCGCCGAACGTCATCAGGTGCCGCGTGGCACGGTGCAAGTCGCTCATCCGCGACGGGCTGCGTAGCCTGCTCGAAGAGGCCGCTACAGATCACTGGTTACCGGCGGTGACTACGCTCTCAGGTGTGACAGCGCTAGACATCAGGAGTTACCGTGGCTGATCTTCCCCTCCCTCGCCGCCCGATCTTGATCGGCGATTTCGTCGTCACAATCGACCCTGCGTCATCCATTCCCCACTTCGAGCAGCTGCGTGTGCAGGTGCTCGATGCTGTGGCAGCCGGATCGATCGCAGCCGGTGCCAAGCTTCCAACGGTGCGCGGTCTCGCAGATTCCCTCGGTATCGCGCCCAACACCGTCGCGCGCAGCTATCGCGAGCTCGAACGGGATGCTGTGATTGAAACGCGCGGTCGTGCCGGCACCTTCGTCGCTTCGTCGGGCGATGCTACCCACCGCCAGGCGCAGGATGCCGCGGCGGTCTTCGCCGCACGCATCCGCCAATTGCGACTCGACCCCGCCGCCGCACTCGAGTTGGTGCGGGCCGCGCTGCGCTGAGGCTGCCGCTTGCCGTTCTGCTGGTCGAATTGATTGGGTGGCGCGGTGTTTCTGGTCGGACGGGTTAATCGCTCTGTGTGCGTTTTCACCACTCATGCCAGACGAAGGGCTGGAAAGGTGCCGACACGGGCGCGAGGGCTGGGGGCTGCGGGTCCCACGCGCGACGACCAGGCGCGAAAGTTTCGAAGGGGCACATAGCAGCCCGGGCGGATCAGATCGACGCGACCGCCCCTGAGTCGACACGGTAGTTCGCCCCGTTCACGAAACTCGCTTGCTCGGAGCACAGGAACGCGACCACTGCCGCGACCTCTTGCGGTTCACCACGGCGCTTGAGCGCCATATACGGGCGCTTCTCTTCGAGGAAGCTCACGATCGCCTCGTCGACGCTCGATCCGGTTTTTTTCGCCCGCTTCTCCATCATCGCGTCGGTCATCGGCGTGTGGATGAAGGCGGGTGAGACGCAGTTCACCAGCAGGCCCTCCCTCGCGTAGGTGCGCGAAAGTCCCTTCATCAGCGCCAACACCCCGGCCTTGGCGGAACAG
>JAYTTG010000550.1:0-3122 GCA_043745175.1 Microbacteriaceae bacterium | reverse complement strand
CCCGCCACCGGTTATCGAGCCCTTCCAGTCGCAGAGCGACCGCGCGTGTGCGTGCCCGACCGCGCACAATCACCACGGCCTCCACCACACCGTCCCTGGGTTCACAGATCGATGTTGATCCGATCGAAAATGTGGGGCGTCGCACAACCTGGTTTGTGGCCTGGCGCGCGCGGGACGACAAAACCACTCGCTTGAGCAGGTGGCGATAGACATCATCCGTCACCCAGCGAGAGATCTGTTCGAGATCGCGGGCGCCAGCGAGGATTTCGATCACGCAGCGCGTGAGGTTCTCAAGCAGCGGCTGGGGGTTGGGCAGGGAAGAACGCGAGGCCGGCTGCGCACCGAAGAACTCGTCCGGTTGGAATGGTGAATGGATGACTTTGCTCGGGAGGCCGCCGAGCGGCGCAATAGGTGCGGGGTGCTGTGCTGGCAGTGCATCGCTCATGCGCGTGTCCCCACGGGGTTTGGATTAAGGAAGGGTCTACCCCCGAAATGGGGGTGACGTCTTGAGGAGCCACTCAAGCAGCATTGGGGCCCCGCTGTCCATGCCCCAACGCGGGGGTGTGGATAACCCGCTCCGCCAGGGCGCCACCGTCGCTAGCGTCGCTGCATGCGCTGGGACAATCTGTTCGATGATCTCGAGGGCCAGCTCGAACAGGAGCTCAGTGCCGAAGAGTCCGATTTGCGGGCCGAGGAGGAGCGTCTTCGCCTCGGTCGCCTCTCCATTCGCGACCGTCTTCTTGCGCTCGGCACGGATGGTGACGACGGCCCGGTGCGGGTTGCACTCGTGAATGGTTCAACGCTCGACCTGAGTCCGCGTACCTTCGGCCGCGACTGGATTTCGGGGGATGTGGTGGACCAGACCACGCGAGGTGCGCAGTTCATCCTGCCCCTCAACGCGATCGCCGGCCTCCTCCTCACCCGCTCGCAGGTGGGCAACAGCCTCGAAGATCTTGCCGTCACCGAGTCGGAGCGCGGACTATCTCGGCGACTCAGTCTCGCATTCGTGTTGAGAGACCTATGTCGACGGCGTCAGTCGGTCGAGCTCGTGATGAGCGAGGGTGTGATTAGCGGCACGATCGATCGGGTGGGGCGGGATCACCTCGATCTCGCCGTGCACGAGGCCGGCACGGTACGCCGCGAAAATCTGGTCTCGCACTACCGGGTCGTGCCTTTTACCCGGCTGCTTTTCGTCAGGTTGTGAGTCCTACTCCACTGGGGTGCTGCCCGGTGCTCCGCGCAAGCCGAAGGAGTATTCCGAGAGACTCGCATAGTCGGACTGCTGCCAGAGGCTCATCCTCCTCGACTCCTCGTACTTGGCCTCGATGTATGACTCGAGTATCGAGCGCTCCACCCGCCAATGCCCATGTCCCCCCACCTTGATTGCGGGCAGCTCGCCGGACCGCACGAGGGCATACGCCTGGCTTGCGGAAATATTGAGCACGTCCGCAGGGTCGGCGAGCGTCAGAAATCGGCCGAGAGCGGCATCCTGGCCGGGGGAATCCGAGTGCGTCATGCCTCGATTATGGAGGGCGGACAATCCGCGCGACGGGAGTGTGGATAACTTTCCCGCGAGACCGCCGCGGCGGCGAATATGGAGTCCTGCAGCATGGATGCCGCAGGGACCGGAGGAATGTGGTGAGCGCGATGAGGGTGCCGCGGCGCAGGACAGTGTCGAACCGCCCGGTACCGTCCGGGCGTGGTGCCGGCGACTCCGAGCGCACACCCCGCGCGTTTTGGTTCGATCCGCGCTTCGCCATCGGCATTGCGCTCGTCGTCGTCTCGGTGCTCGGTGTGGTGGCCGTTGTCTCGACCGCCGAGAGCAGTGTGTTCGTCTATGCCGCCCGATCATCCCTCAGCCTCGGCGACCGGGTGCATGCCTCCGACTTCGATGCGCGTAGCGTGCGCCTGGGTTCCCTTGGGGGCAAGTACCTCGTCGACGGTGACATCCCGCGCACTGGTTTCGTGGTCACGCGCGCGGTATCGGCGGGTGAACTCATTCCGGTCTCCGCCGTCGGCGATGTCGTCGGGTTAGCCGTTGCTTCGATCGTGGTGAGTGTGCGAGGCGAGCTCGCGCGGTCTGTCGAAGACGGCAGCGTCGTCGATCTCTGGTGCGCCAAGGAGACGGAAGACAGTGTGTTCGGGCCCCCATCTGTGCTGGTCGCATCCGCGACGGTGGTTCGGGTGATCGCCGCGGAAGGCGTGATCGCAGACCGATCGGAACAGTCCGTTGAACTGCTCGTGCCCCGCACTAAGACCGCGGCAGTGCTCGAGGCGATCGCCAACACCGCCGCCCTATCGCTCGTGCCGTCAAGCATCCCCGTGAGGGGCTGAGGAATGGCCACGGTTGCTCTGGCTCTTCCCCTCGAGCTCGAAGACAGCATTTCGATGCGGCTCGTGCGCCAGGGGTTCGAGCTCTCGGTGAGGTGTTCCAGTGCCGACGAGCTCGCATCCCAGCTGGCCCAGACGATGCCGGACTTCGTGATCCTCGCCGCCTCCACTCGCTACCTCAACAACCGCCTCTTAGTCGAGGCGGATGCCATCGGCGTGCGCATTGTTGCACTGGTCGCCACCGATTCGGAGCGCCGCTTTGCGGCGAGCCTCGGCCTTCTCGAGGTGGTTGCCGTCGATGCCGACTGGGCGGAGATCGAGGCGCTATTGCTCGGGCATCCGGGTGCCGAGGATGCCGTTGAGCAGCCGCGCAACGGAACGGTCATCGCCGTGTGGGGTCCAGCCGGCGCTCCGGGACGCACGTCGATGGCGATCTGCCTCGCCGCTGAACTCGCGACCGTCGGAGTGACGGTGGCTCTCGCTGACGTCGACACGCACAGCGGATCGATCGCCCCGGCGCTCGGCCTGCTCGACGAGGCTCCCGGCTTCGCGGCGGCCTGCCGTCTGGCCGGCGCCGACGCGCTCACCAGGCTCGAGCTCGAGCGCATTGGCCAGCGCTACCTCACGGCACGCGGCAGCTTCTGGGTGCTGACGGGAATCGGCCGTCCGAGTCGTTGGCCGGAGCTTTCAGGGGAGCGGGTGACTGCCGCCATCGCCTCCTGTCGAGAGTGGGTGGATTACACGATCCTCGATACCGGAGCAAGTCTCGAGAACGACGAGGAGATCAGCAG
>JAYTTG010000549.1:0-3122 GCA_043745175.1 Microbacteriaceae bacterium | reverse complement strand
TTCCGACCGTGCTCATCATCGACGCCGATCGCACCGTGCGCTTCGCCGACGTGCACGTGGACTACACGACGCGCACCGAGGTTTCGGCGATCCTCGAGGCCCTGGCGTTCGTGTCCTAAAGCACCGTCACCCATCTAGCCCCTGGTTTTCAACCAGTGACGGCGAGGACGCCACATACTCCCATCGCGAATGCCAAGAAGACCGCTACTCGCGCGAACCGCACTGCCGCCTGCAGCGATGTCGGCCTCTTGGCCGCTGTACGGGGGCGTTGAGGCGGACTCCCTGTCGTATATTCACCGATCCTGCCGTGCCAATTGGGGTACCCCGGCGGGTCATCTGAGTGCTGCGTGGAGATATCGCGAGATGTCCCTATCGCGCGGCCAAGATACAGAATTCGTTTCCTTCCGGATCGGCCATCACCACCCATGATGCGCTGCCCTGACCGATGTCGACGCGGCTGGCCCCGAGGCTCAGGAGTCGCTCAACCTCAGCTTGCTGGTCGTCGGGCACCCAATCAAGGTGGAGCCGGTTCTTATGCCGTTTGTGTTCGGCAACCGCGATGAACATCATGCTTGGCACCTGACCAGGGGCAGGAGCCAGCTCGACCCCGTCACTGTCCTCGCCTACGACTTGCCACCCCGTCGCGGTTTGCCACCATCGCGCCAGCGTCACAGGATCACGGCAGTCGACAACAATTTCCTCGAGACGAAGAGTCATGCCGAACACTAAACACGACGCCGCTGCAGAGACAAGGGACCGTTATGCGCGAAGACGTTCCGCTTAGGGACGTGGGTTCGCGGCAACTGAGATGATCGATGGATGCGGAACGTCTCTGACGCCTCGTTAATCGAGGTGCGCTGCTATCGCGGCGAGGACGCGGCCGCGACCCTGACAGCGTTTCTCGAAGCCATCACAGAGACAGCGGTGGCCGACTATTCACCGGGGGAGATCGCTGCGTGGGCCCGCCCCGAGCAACGAACCGTGCCCGAATGGGATCGGGCGATGCAGGCCAGGGACAGCTACGTGGCCATTCTCGACAAGCAGATCGTCGGCTTTTCAGATGTGAACTCGGGAGGCCATATCGACATGATGTTCGTTTCACCACGACACTTGCGTCGAGGAGTTGCCTCAGCGCTCCTCAGCCACCTTCACGTTTATGCACAAATTCACGGGATTCGCGGCCTTTCAGCAGATGTGAGCATCACCGCACGCCCGTTTTTCAAAAAACACGGGTTTACCGCCGTGACCACCCAACACCCCATGACCGCAGGCGTCCCAATGACGAACTTCCGCATGACAAAGGTGCTCGCCAGCGCCCGGTAAGTGCTCCCGGCCAAGCACTTGGTCGCCGCTTCAACATTCGCGGCATGCTCGTGCGGCCGAAAATCTGATGTCGGGCACGCGGATGCCCGTGAAACTGCTGTTGGACGGGCATCCGGGGATCCGCGTCGGTGCGGATCGGCCGAACCGTTAACAGCCGATGGCGCGTCTCCCTGCGGGAAACGCGCCATCGCCGAGGCCGCTACAGGAACGGCTGGGGAATTCCAAATACTACTTACGGATAACGGGTGCCTCGGCGTGGGAGTTCTCCACAGCGGCGAAGGTCGGGTCGTCCTCGTAGGACTTGGCCTTCGCGACGCCGAAGATGATCAGCGCGTAGACGGCCTTGGCGACGATGTCGGCCACCGAGTATCCGACCTGCTTGGAGACCCAAGCATCTGCGCCGCCGATGTTCAGCAGGGGCAGAAGGTACGCGATCGGGTAGACGCCCCAGCTCAGGAGCAGCAGGAATCGCAAGCGACCCAGTGTCTTGCGCACCGAGACGGGCTGCGTGGTGAGCGACTTGCTCAGCTGCACGAAGAGAACGTAAAGGATGTAGGCGAAGGGGATGGTAGAGAGAAGGCCAAAGAGACCGCGCAGGCCGTTGTCCCCACTGATCTCACCCGGGTAGCCGAGCGCGATCATGAGCGCGGCGGCCGGAACAAGACGCAGAAGGAGACCGGACTGCACTTTGCGGGCGAGCGCGAGTACCGCGATCAGCTCGACGAGCAGCAGCGGCACGGTGAGCAGCCAGTCCACATAGCGGTAACCCTCGTTGAAGGAGACTCCCGCGGCTTGGCTATAGCTTCCGGTTCCGCCCACCGACTTGCTGACGAACGCCTCCTTGAACGAGTCGAAGATGCGGAAGTAGTGATAGGCCGCAATTCCGCACACGATGATTGCCACGGTGATCGCCTGCCGATAGCGCGGGAGGATCCGCGGGAGGGAGATGAGCAGGAATACCGCCGTGAACAACTGTGACGCGATGACGAGCGACAGGAAGTTGTAAACGGTGGAGTACTGCCCGTGCGACAGGATGTCAGGAATCACTTGGTCCTCCTTGGGACGTTCGATGAATGTAATTGATTAGATAAGTAAAACAATATGGTATAAATTTGATCTATTGCTGCTGATTGATCCTCGGGATCAGTTGGATTCTAGCCCCGTAAACTAGAGGACCGATAGAGGCGGGAGGTCTCATGAGTTCCGAGGTCAGAGCATCCCACACCCTGAATGGATTCCCGGCCGCGGCCGTGGAGTTCGTCAACGTGATGCAGCACAATCGAGAACGGATCGCGAAGGATGCCGGGCTCTCCGCCAGTGAACTTCGTGCCCTGTTCCGAGTCGCCGCCGTCGTGAGTGTCACCCCGAAGCAACTCGCCGCTTACCTGGACATGACGACCGCCGCGATCACCTTCATCTCTCGTCGTCTCGTGGAGGTGGGATTGCTGCATCGGGTCGCTCATCCCAACGATCGCCGAAGCCTCTATCTCGAGCTGACCCCCCTGGCCCACCAGATGATGCTTGAGATTCATCGAGATTTCGTGGCGCTGCTGGAAGCAGCGACGAGCGAGCTGGGATCCGCTGGTGTCGACCGGTTTTCGTCGTCTCTGCGATCGGTGGCTCGGTCCATGGCCATCCACGCCACACGCTCCGAAAATGCCACCCCTCACAGAGCGCTTCGTACCCAGACTGCTGGACCAGCGACCCACCTCTGAGCCTGCCATCGACAGGGGATGAGGGACTCGTCACGACCGCCGACCGATCGATCGCACCGATGAGCCACTCGCTCGGTAGTAGAT
>JAYTTG010000548.1:0-3147 GCA_043745175.1 Microbacteriaceae bacterium | reverse complement strand
GATCATCGTGAACGGTCCGGGAGTCGGTGACTCTGGCCTGTTACGATGCAGGCTAAGGGAACATCGAAGTGCCCGACTACCGCCTTAAGGAGGTAGAGCAATGACCGCGACGACACCGGGATCCGAACCCTCGTACGACCTGGACCTGCTTCAAAAAAGCCTTCGCGTGCTCTCATCGCGCATCGACCTCCCTGTAACCTTCGGGGGGCTCGCCACTCGCGGTGGCGCCCCGCTCACCTCGTTCGTCGGGACGCTCGGCCACAGCATCCACGGGCTGGTCATCGAACCGACGCAGGGCCTCGGTGGTCGGGCGCTCGCAGAGCGCAAGCCCGTCGCCGCCACGCACTACCGCCAGGCGACGTCAATCACCCACCGCTACGACCGCGAGGTGACGGCCGAGGGAATCGTCTCTCTGCTCGCAGTGCCGATCGTGGTCGATGGGGCCGTTCGTGCAGTGATCTATGGCGGCCAGCGCACCCCGACCCAGTTCGGTGACGCGGTGTTGCAGGGGGCGCTTCGCGTAGCGAGTGCACTCGCCTGGGACTATTCGGTCCACGACGAGGTGGAGCGCCGCCTTGCCGCGATAGAGGGTGAGGGCGGGCTCCCCGGGGTGGGAATCGCCGATCCGGTCGAGCGTCAGGATCGCCGGGCGCTGTTCGCAGAACTCCGAGAAATCGGCAGGGAGATCGACGATCCGATACTCGCGCGTCGGCTCGAACGCGCCTCCCACGCACTCAGCCCTAGGAAGGCGATAGCCTCCTCCGGTTCGCCGCCGCTCGCCCCACGTGAACTGGACGTTCTCGCGCAGGTGGCCCTTGGCAAACAGAACGCTCACGTCGCGCGCCAGCTGGGTCTCACCGAAAGCACCGTGAAGAGCTACCTCTCCTCAGCGATGCGCAAGCTCGGGGCCGAAAGCCGCTACGAAGCGGTGATTGCGGCTCGTCGCGCTGGGCTCATCCCGTAGTCACGCGAGTGAGCGGACAGAGTCGAGCCGCTCTCTCCGGAGGCACTGCAGCTCGCTGTCGAATCACAGAGTTCGTGGCGTTCGCCCGGTTCGAGATGGCGCCAGTGGACGTCTATGAAAACACTGGCAGTGATGGCACCCTCTGCATCATCACCGACCAGGTTGAGTGCGGAGGGCCGGTTGCACCAGGATCCCACTCCCGCTCTGCTACTGGCCAGCACTGAACTTGTCAGCGGCCCTCTCAGCGGCCCTCTCAGCGGAACGGGCCGGCCGCGCGGTTCTCGTCACCACCACGCCCCGTGCGAACGCCACGGGGATGAGAGCCGCCCGATTGCTCACCCGCCAGGCACGCATGATTCGGGCGAGATGCCACTTCACCGCCTACGGGCGATAGGCCGTTTCCTCGGTGATCTGATCATTTGAACGGCCGGATGCCGCCAGTGCGAGCATCTCGAGCGCTGGGCTCTCGACCTCCCCGGGCACCGCCACGAGTTCGAGTGAATCGCCATCGATCGGCCGAGGGGCATCCCCGACTCAGGCTTCGGCCCAGCAGGAGCCGAGTACGACGGCAATGAGAGAGGCGCGCCCCATCACCACGGAAACCTCACGCGCATCGAAAACATGATTCCACCACTGCACGAACACACCGAAGGCGCGCACGGCAGGCACCGCTCCGCGCAACACGACAGTGAGCGGAATGTCACACTGACGGGCGCGCAGTGCGGATTGCCGGATCGCCTGTCGACTCGCCGTGGTCAGCTCTGTGCCGGTCTGACACTTCTCAGGACATCCGGCAACACCATCGGCACGATCTCCACGTAACGGTCGCGAAGCCAGCAGCCGTGCGGATCATCCGCGTCGAACGTACCGCCTGACATCATCAGCGCAAAAAGCTCTTCGCAGTGATTGCTGAGTCCGAAAGCGAGCGCGGTCGGCGCACCCGAGGGCCGGTGTTGCCCTATCTTTTCAAGTCATCGGTGGTCTTGCTGCCCCCTATTGTGGGGGGTCTCCCAGTGTGGGGGATTTCTCGCTAACGCGGAGGAAATCGCACACATCGAGTTAGGGAACTCGATAGCTCGCGATGATCAGGTCACCCCGGATCTCGCCAAGGCGTTCGATTAGCCGGTCGACAGTTTTCGTTGAGACTCCCCCGGCCTCGACATCCCAGGGACCGATTGCGCGCAATTTGCCACAGCGGATCCGTGTCACCTCCCACCCCGACGCGCGAAGCAGTCGATCCTTACGCCGATCGGATTCTTCGCGTCGCCCCACATGCTCGAGTCCATCGCGCCCGGTCGTGTCGTATTCGATGGCAACCCGCAGCTCGTCGATCACAATGTCGGGCCAGACTTCGTGACGCGCGAAGAACGGGCGCGCGACCCGCACCGCGTTGAACCCAAAATCCACGGCAAGCCTCTGGGCGAGTCGATGCCGCAGGTCACCTTCGGCCGCCGAGGCCGGTCTGGGCGCGAGGGCGCTGTGAAAAGCTTCCCCCACCGTAAACCGTGGCGGTGCGCTCCGTAGAGCAACCCGAACCGCACGGGGACGCGACGATGACAGGCTGCGGGCGAGGGTCGGCGCAGCCCTTCTCGTCGCCCCGGCCGCACATTCCGGACACCAGGTGGATCGTCGGCGTGACTGCCCCGGTCGCTGTCGTTGTTCCTCCGGTGTCGCGACGAACCGGTGACCGGAATCACACTGCCAGAGGAGATAGACCTCTGCTGCGGGCGGGACCTGGGTGAGGGTAATTCCCGAATTCAGGTCGGGGTGATACTGGCGCACCAAAACCGGATAGCGCTCCCAATCCCCGCGGAAGCGACCGATCGGGTAGGGCACCTCGGCGCCCTTCGACCACTGGCGCCTCGCCCACCACCTTTCGACCGGTTCTGTCATGGCAACAGGATGCCGGACCCGGCTGACATTGGCCGATATGGTGCGACAGTGGCCGACAGTGGCCGACAGTGGCCGACAGGCATTGTCGCTAGGAGAGGACGTCTTTCGTGGTGAAGCGGCCGAAGGCGAGCGCACCGAACACGACGATGTACCCGGACTGCAGCAGTGCATTGCTGCCGAAGGAATCCCAGGAGATCGGTTGCCGCAGCAGGTCGGCGAACCCGAGCCAGTAGTGACTGAATAACCAGGGATGCAACCAGTCGAGCTGCGGCAGCGAATCGAGCACCTGG
>JAYTTG010000547.1:0-3154 GCA_043745175.1 Microbacteriaceae bacterium | reverse complement strand
CGCCGAGGTAGGTGCGAGCGAACTCGGTGATGTCCGGCAGCTTCTCGTCGATGACGGCTGGTTCGAGATGGGTGATGTCGAGGTAGAGGTAGTCCTTGTTCGGACCAGCGCCCCTTCCCTCTCTGATCTCGGTAGCCATCGACCTCGACACGATATCGCGCGGAGCGAGGTCCTTCAGTGTCGGGGTGTACCTCTCCATGAAACGCTCGCCGCTGGCGTTGCGAAGAATCGCGCCTTCCCCGCGCGCCGCTTCCGAGAGCAGGATTCCGAGCCCGGCGAGCCCGGTGGGATGGAATTGGTAGAACTCCATGTCCTCGAGCGGTAGGCCCTTGCGCCAGATGATGCCGACGCCGTCACCGGTAAGGGTGTGTGCGTTCGAGGTGGTCTTGTAGATCTTGCCGAATCCACCGGTGGCGAAGATGATCGCCTTGGCCTGGAAGACATGCAGCTCTCCGGTGGCGAGTTCGTAGGCGACAACGCCGGAGGGCCGCTCCGTCGTGGTGCCGAACGCGTCGGTGACCTCGGTCATCAGCAAATCGAGCACGTAGAACTCGTTGAAAAAGTTGATGCCGAGCCTGACACAGTTTTGAAACAGCGTCTGCAGGATCATGTGGCCGGTACGGTCAGCGGCGTAGCAGGCCCGACGCACGGGTGCTTTGCCGTGTTCCCTGGTGTGACCGCCGAACCGGCGCTGGTCGATCTTGCCCTCGGGCGTGCGATTGAAAGGGAGTCCCATGTTCTCGAGGTCGAGAACCGCATCGATGGCCTCTTTGGCGAGGATCTCGGCCGCGTCCTGGTCAACGAGGTAGTCACCACCCTTGACGGTGTCGTAGGTGTGCCACTCCCAGTTGTCTTCCTCCACGTTGGCGAGGGCGGCCGCCATTCCCCCCTGCGCGGCACCGGTGTGCGAACGCGTGGGATACAGCTTGGAAATTACCGCGGTATTCGCGTGCGGTCCGGCTTCGATGGCCGCCCGCATTCCGGCCCCACCAGCGCCGACGATCACGATGTCGAACTGGTGGTGGTGCACGCCATCGATGACTGAGGAGGTGCCCGGAGTGTCGATTCCGGTGGTGTCTGCGACCATTATCTGTTCAGCCTTACTTCGCCGCGCAGAACGACGGGAGCAACTCGGCGGGCGAGCCCGCGGGACATGGGTCGAAGGTATAAATCACAAGAGTTCCCAGCAGGATAAGTAGTGCGGCAGACGCGAGAAGGGCGCCCTTGAATATGCGACGAACGAGGGGGTTGGCCGCGTAGTCGTTCACGATGGTGCGCATGCCATTAGCGCCATGGATGAGGGCGAGCCAGAGCAACAGGGTGTCCCAAATCTGCCAGAACGGCTGGGACAGCTTGCCGCCGACGAAGCCGAAGTCGATGGCTTTGACTCCTTCACCAGCGACGAGGTTGACGAAGAGGTGTCCGAAAATGAGCACGATCAGAACGACGCCGCTCGCGCGCATGTAGATCCAGCCCCATTTTTCGAAATTGAAGCGTGAGTGCTGTTGGGTGCGCGGCGAACGCGGGCTCTCGATCGTGGTGGTCATGATCACGCCCCTCCGAAGATGTGAATGAGCTGCCGGGGCAGGAAGCCGGCCATCAGTACGACCCACAGGCCGAGGACAATCCAGAACATCAGGCGCTGGTGCTTGGTGCCGACGCTCCAGAAATCGATGAGGATGATGCGAAGGCCGTTCAAAGCGTGAAACCCGATTGCTGCGACAAGGGCGGCCTCACCGAGTCCCATGATCGGCGTCTTGTACTGGTCGATGACCGCGTTGTACGCCTGTGGGCTGAGTCGAACGAGCGATGTGTCCAGGATGTGCACGAGCAGGAAGAAGAAAATTGCGACCCCGGTGATGCGATGCATCACCCACGACCACATGCCTTCCCGACCGCGGTACAGCGTTCCTCGAGGCACCCGCGGAGCTGAGATCCTGGGTAGCGGAAATTTCTTGTCTGGCATGGGTGCAGCCAGGGCCCCCGCCGACTTCTCTGGCACGAGCAACCCTCCTTGGCATCGGTCAGCCCCGGCAATGGGGCACGTCGAAAATGTAATAGGCGAACGTCTTCTACTCTATTCCTGACGATCGGGAGCTTGCTGCCAAACGGCGGCCACAGTATCTCGATAGCGAGAGACTTCACAGCCAGAGAGTCCAGCAGCGGTGTGTCGACTGCGGGCGACTGCGCTTGCGGGCGACTGCGCTCCTCGGGCGACCGTGCCCACCGGATATACCGCACCTCCGCACAGGCTGCGCCTCCGGATAGTCTGGGCGTCATGGCCATACCGATAGAACCGCTTGACCATTTCTACTGCGTCATCCCGGCCGGCGGCATCGGCTCGCGTCTCTGGCCGCTCTCTCGCGCCGACGCCCCGAAGTTTCTTCACGATCTCACCGGGTCGGGAAGCACCCTGCTTCGCGCCACCTGGGATCGACTCGCGCCGATTTCGGGCCCGGACCGCATCATGGTCGTCACCGGCCGCGCCCATCGTGCCGCGGTAGAGGCCCAGCTTCCCGATCTCATCGATCCGAATGTGGTGCTTGAGAGCGAGCCGAAGGATTCATCGGCCGCGATCGGACTGGCCGCAGCCATCCTCGTTCGGCGCGAACCGGATGTCATCATCGGTTCTTTCGCCGCTGACCACGTGATCTCCGACCAGCGCGGCTTTCGCCGGGCGGTTGGCGAGGCGGTTGCGGCGGCACGGGCGGGCTACATCGCGACGATTGGAATCACTCCAACGGATGCGGCCATCGGCTTCGGCTACATCCACTGCGGTGCCGCCCTCGAGATCCCTGATGCCCCGCGTGCCGTGAGCGGTGACAGCTTCGTCGAGAAGCCCGACCTGGCCACCGCGCAGTCCTATCTCGAGGACGGCAACTACCTGTGGAACGGTGGCATGTTCATCTCCCGCGCCGATGTGCTGCTCGGGCAACTCGGCGAGACCGAGCCAGAACTTCTCGCCGGGCTCGAGGAACTTGCGGAAGCCTGGGATAGCCCGCGCCGCGGAGCCGTGGTCGACAAGGTGTGGCCTGAACTCAAGAAGATTGCGATTGATTACACCGTCGCCGAACCGGCGGCTGCAGCGGGCCGCCTCGTCGTCATCCCCGGCGATTTCGACTGGGACGATGTCGGCGACTTCGCCGCAATCGCC
>JAYTTG010000546.1:0-3162 GCA_043745175.1 Microbacteriaceae bacterium | reverse complement strand
ACCAGGGTGTTCGCGTCGGTGCCGCTGAGGCCCGAGAAGAGCGGACTCAGCTGGGGGCGAGTGACCCAGAACGACAGCGCAGCGATGCCGAGCGCGAGTACGGCAAAGCCGATGATCGCCATGGTGCGCTGTGCGATGGTGAACTCGCGGATGGTGTGGGTGAGTCGGCGGAGTACCGAACTGATCGGAGCGGGCATCAGGCTTGCATCCTCATGATCTCGTTGAACGCGTCCACACCCTTGTTGCGCACGGCGGCCACGAGTTCGAGGGTCACCTGGGCCCGGGTCGACGCGATCGTGGCGTTGTGGATGTCGGAGAGGTTGCCCGTGACAGCCTGGATGGCAAGAGTGTTGGAGGTCGACTGCAGCTGCTGCAGGGTGTCAACGGCACCGCCGAGTTCGCTGGCGAAGCTCGTGGCACTCGTAGCGTTGGTGCCGCTCGTGGAGGAGAGGGCGCTGGTACCGGAGACGCCGGAGACGGAACCGATCGAAGAGATATCCATCAGGGACGACCGATCTGCAGGGCGGCCTGATAGGTCTCCTTGGCACGGTCGACCACGGCGGCATTGGCCTGGTATCCGCGCTGCGCCATGATGAGCTGGCCCATCTGCGAGGCGAGGTCGATGTCGGGATATTTCACGTAGCCGTCCTTATCAGCGAGAGGGTTGGCCGGTTCGTAGACGAGCCGCCCATCGGCATTGCCGTACGCGATGCCCTGCACATAGGCGCCGGAATTGCCGGCACCCTCCTGTGCAACGACATACCTGGCTTGGAAGGCCGGGCCACTCGTCGGCCTGACGGTGTTGATGTTGGCGAGGTTGTCGGAAATGGCATCGAGCCACTTTCGGTGCAGGGTGAGTCCGGTGCCGGCGATGCCGATCGCGTCGAAGGTCATTAGTTACTCCGGAGGGCAGCGCGCATGGCCGAGAACTCATTGCTGGCGGCCTGGGTGGCGAACTGATATCGAAGCACGGTGTCGACGTTCGAGAGCGTCTCGGTATCGAGATTGACGTTGTTACCGTCGATCAGGGTCGGCTCGAGTGAGCGTTTGATCTCCGCGGCCACGTGGCCGTTGCCATTCGCCACAGACGTGGCGAGTGCCGCCTCGAAGACGACGCGCTTGGCGTGGTAGTGAGGCGTGTTGACGTTCGCGATGTTGTCCGCGATGGCGCGTTGGCGCAACGCCAAGCCGTCGAGCGCACTGCCGAGCGCCGCAGAGGTGACGGATTCGAGCACAGCGTTCCGTTTCGTCGTCAATGTCCTGACGGCCGATCCGTGGCCTTATGTCGAGCAATCCATGCCCTCATCCCCAGCTATCGGACGCGGAGGTCGTAGCGTTAGGCCCTGCTCCCGAAGGGGGGGTCTCCGACCAACCCGATCAGCCCGTGACGTCGAGATAGGCGGCGGATCCAAAGGAGGCGACCCTGGCGGGGATGCTGTCGAGGGCGGCGAGGTGACGGGCGGTCAGCAGCATCCGCTGTTCGAGCGCTGCGATCGCGTGCTGTTGCGTGCCGAGCAGGAGCTCGGCGCGGAAGCGGAGCTCGCCAGGGAGGTCGCCGAGGTCCCGGGGAAGAGTCCAGCCCGCATGGGCAGCGTGGGCGATTGCGCCGGCGGATGCATCGAGGTCGTGCTCCATCGTGGCCAGCACGTCGACCCAGCCATCGTGCCGCGCGCGATGCGCCGACGAGCCGGGGTCAGGCAACGCCGAGTTCCCGGGACTCACCGCGCGAAGGCGCGTCCGGAACGGAGAGCTGGCTCGCGGCTTCATGCCAAGCGTCACGCAGCGGGGAGAGCAGTTCGATACTTTCACGGATCGAAGCCCCGTCCCGGCGCACATTCGCGAGCACCAGCAGGTTTCTGCAGTAGTTGTAGAGAGCGAGGAGCCCCTCGCCGCCGTCCCACAGCTCCACCTTCAACGACGAGGTGAGCTCGGCCACGATGGCCTGGGCGTGCAACAGGTGGGAAGAAGCGAGCGCCCAGTTCTGCTCGGCATGCGCGAGTGATGCGCGGTCGAGATCGAGCAGCAGTCGGTCATAGAGCATGGTGAGCAGCCGCACCGGTGACGCTGAAAGGATCGCGTCGTTCGTATATTGCGAGCGCTGGGCGCTGAGTGTCATCGTCATGATGCCTATCTCGTCGTGGTTGAGGTCGAGAGCGAGGAGAGCTGCGAGGTGAGGGCGGCGGATTGCGCCTTCATGTTGCTGAGCAAAACTTCCATCGCCGAGTACGTGCGTTGGAGTGTGCTCTTGCGGTTGGCAAGTCGCACGTCCCAGGCCGAGATCTGGTCACCGAGGCTCTTCACCTGGCTTTGGTCGCCGGTGATCTGATTTGTGAGGGTTCCGTCGTACTTGTCGGAGGCGGCAGTCGCGACCGTGGCGATCCGGCTGGCAATCGTTTGGACGGCTGCCATGACGGTGGTCGGGTGCGCGACGAGCGCTGCGGCGAATTTGTCGGGGTCGAAGGTGATCGTGCCGGTGCGGGTCAAGACGATACCGTACTCGGACGGCGAGTGGCCGTTGATCGGCGCGCTGGCGGCATCGAGTGTCTTCTGGCGGATGTCGCGAATGTTGCTGTCGCCCGCGAAGAGGCCAGCGGAGGTCGTGGACTTGCCGCTGGCATCCGTGGTCGTGGAGACCGCGGTCTGCGCCGCGATGAGCACGAAGGCGCTGCTGATCGAGTCGACGAGACCTTTTGCGACGGCGCTGATCTTTGTGTCATCACGACTCACCGCGATTGTCACCGGATCGGCGAAGGCGGCGGAAGCAGTGACGGAGACACCGGGCAGCAGGTCGGTGAAGGTGTTCGTGGCTGAGGTGATGACCTGCTCCGCGGAGGTTCCCTTCCAGAGGGTGACACTTGCATTCTGCGCGGTCTTGATCATGGCGCTGCCCGACGCCATCAGGACATCGTTCGCATCTGATATGTCTGCGGCGGCACCTTGGTAGATACGGAAGGAAGAATCCGCTCCGCTCGTCCTACTGGAGAACTGCAGGCGGTAGAGCTTGTTGCCACTGCCGTCCACGCCCGAGGCCACCTTCGTGGCGGTGACCCCGGCAGTCGAGCCGTTGATGGCCGAGGCGACATCATCGAGGGAGTTCGAGGCCGGCGTGATCTCGAGCGGCGTGCCCGAGTGGCCGACGATCGTGATGGTGGAGGGCGAAGG
>JAYTTG010000545.1:0-3164 GCA_043745175.1 Microbacteriaceae bacterium | reverse complement strand
GTGCCCTGGGCCACGGAGCGGCGGACGATGCGCAGGGTTGCTGCGAACGAATCCCGATCGGGGGCGTGACTGGCCTGGGCGGCTTGGTCGACAATGAGGGTTCGGATAGCGTACTGACAGCAGAGGTGCTCCAAGTTTCCTGATGGACCAGGTGGAGAGATTAGGAACGCAACACCGTCCCCGGCCCGCGTTGACGCGTTTTGAGCTCAGCAAAGGTGGACTCGATCTCCCACCGCTTGGAGTAGACGGTGGTGAGGTTCTCTGCACTGGTCTGGGCAGGATCGTGGTGAGCAACCGATATGACTCGGGATTCTCCCGCCCGGTGCCACAGCCCAAACCCGCAGATGCCTCGATCGGCGAGCACCAGTGTCCCCGGCTTCAGCCTGCCGACCAGATCCCGGGACAACGCCATCTCCGACCTCGTGCACGCACTGATCTCCGCATCGAGGGTAGTAGGGGTGCAGCACTCGGCCAACCCGACCGGCCACGCCTGCGGAAACGCGGCGTGCTCGCCCCGGCTCGACGCCAGACGGCCGAAGAAGTCGACGTTCGCCTGAGTGTCAGCCAGATTCAGGACCGTCCCAGCAATCGCGACGTGCGTTCGTCCCGCTCACCAGGACCCCGGTGTCTCCGGCCCGGCCCATGGGACCAGCACCCTCGTGAACACGTCATGCATGGTTTCGAACCCGAGCCGGGAACGCGCTTGGAAGATCGCCAACTTCGACGGTGGCGACCACGACTCGGCCCCACCCAACGCCCGCGACAGCCCATCAGTCGACTGAGCGAACATGTCCTCATAAAAATTTTTCGAGTGCAGCGCCACTCCGATCGCGAAGTACGCCATCACCCGAGCCGTCAACGACCGATATAGCTGCTCGGTTCGCCCGTCATCAGCGATCATCTGATTCACGACCTCGACGGGAAAAACCCGCGTCAGCAAACCCACCGACACCTGATCCGACAACAGGCGATCAGAGACCGGCTTCACCATCCCAAACGAGGCACACCCCACAACGACCCCATGAACCCGCAATTGAACGGTATTGCTGCTGAGCGCCAACCACTGTTCCATTACCGGTGAGATCGCAGAAAATGGCCCCTTGAATGGTCTTACCCGAAATCAGATCAACACCGAGATGATCATTACCCGCTGGGATGCTGCTCTGCGTGGTGTCGCAGGAAGCCTTGCCACAGATACAGGCACAGGCACAGGGAAAGCGTTAGAGCTTCTTCGTGTCGTGCAAGGAGGCTGTCGGCCAACCCTGATGGGCCGTGCGATAGCTGAACTCGGCCGGATTGCGAAAACCCTCTACCTCCTCCACGGCTACCGCGCTCGACTTCGCGAACGCTACCGAGAGGGTCGAGATGGTCAGCCCGATGCCCTCGGACCACTCGTCAAAGAAATGGTGCTGTGCAACACCCGCCCCATCAACTCCGCCCGCTGCGCGATCCGAACAACCAGGATCCAACGACCGAGTCCTTGCCGGAGGTTTCGTTCCGTTCCTACTCAGACCCCGGTTTCTCCGGTGCTGACGGCCTGCTATCCAGCGGTGTAGCCGATGCCTCAGTAGCCGAGGTCACCGGCGAAGTCGCCGCCCTCCAGCCGCGTCTTCACTGTAACGAGGAATCGGGCTGCATCCGCACCGTCGACGATGCGGTGATCGTACGAGAGTGCGAGGTAGACCGTTGAACGAATCGCGATGGCGTCAAGGCCGCCACTCGAGACGACGACCGGCTTCTTGGCGACGATGCCCGTTCCGAGGATCGCGGACTGAGGCAGGAAGACAATCGGGGTATCGAACAGTGCCCCACGCGAACCGGTGTTGGTCAGTGTGAAGGTGCCTCCGGCCAGTTCGTCCGGCTTGAGCTTGTTGTCGCGGGTGCGGGCGGCCAGGTCGGCAATCTGCGCGGCCAAGCCGGCAAGGTCCAGTGATCCGGCGTCGCGGATCACTGGAGTAAGCAGCCCACGCTCCGTGTCGACAGCGATGGCCATGTTTTCTTGCGACGGATACACGATCGACTCCCCGTCGATAGTGGCGTTGATAATTGGGAAAGCCCTGAGCGCCTCGGCGGCGGCCAGCGCAAAGAAGGGAAGGAACGACAGTTTTTGGCCTGTCTTGGCCAGGAACTCAGCCTTCACTGCATCGCGGAAGTTGGCGACGAGCGTGACGTCAACCTCGACCACCGAGGTGAGCTGTGCCGAGGACTGCATGGAGATGACGGCGCGTTCGGCGATCACCTTGCGGAGACGCGACATTGGAACACTTGTGCCGCGGAGGGGAGAGGTCTCGAGGGTCGCCCGCGGACCTGCTGCTGCCACGTCGGGAGCAGCGGCGGCCTCACTCTGTAGGGTGAGCAGATCTTCCTTGCGGATGCGTCCCCCAACGCCGGAACCGGTGATTGTGGAAAGGTCGATGCCTTTTTCGTTGGCGAGTTTGCGAACGAGAGGGGTGAAGTAGCCCGGTTTTGAGTCGAGGGCGGGAGCGGCCGGCGCTGGGGTAGCGGGTGCCTCCGGGCCGGTGGTGGCCGCGGGCGGCGTAGCGACCGGGGTCACTGTGATGGGAGCGACTGCGACGGGAGCGACCGTGACGGGAGCGACCGTGACGGGAGCGACGGCGACGGGAGCTTCAGTGGGCGACACCACCTCGGTCGAGGCTGCTTCGGGGGTGGCCTCGATGGCAAGCGCTGGCTCGGCAATTCCGGCGGGTGACAAGGCGACGGGCTCCGCGGGCGCGTGTTGCTCGGGCGCAGGGGCGTACGGGGACGGCGCTTGAGCCACCGGCTCGGCGGCTGAAACCGGCGGCTCCTGGGGCGGAGCGATGATCTGTTCAGACACCGAAACGGGAGCTGCGACGGGTTCAACAGTGGCGGGTGCGGCGTGCGCTACCGGTGCGGGCTGGGCGTCCTCCGGGAGAGTGGGCGTGACAGCCTCGGTGACACCTTCCGCCGAAGCCTCTGGTGTCGCATCCGTGGAACCGGATCCGTCACCGATGGTCACGAGGGGCGTACCGACCTCGACGGTCTCGTCCTCGGCCACAAGGATCGCTTCGATCACACCGGCGATAGGCGAAGGGATTTCGGTGTCGACCTTGTCGGTAGAGACTTCGAGCAGCGGCTCGTCCACCTCGACGCGGTCGCCCACGTTCTTCAACCAGCGGGTTACC
>JAYTTG010000544.1:0-3170 GCA_043745175.1 Microbacteriaceae bacterium | reverse complement strand
AGAAGGTCAAAGTTCTCGGCGCTGGCGACATTGCGGTTAAGCTGAACGTTGCAGTTGACAAGGTCTCTGGCTCCGCCGAGCAGAAGATCGTGGCAGCGGGCGGTTCCGTAAACGCAGTAGCGTAAGGCTTGCCCGGGCGTAATTTGCCCGAACGGCTTTGCAGAGTCGCTCAGGTGGCCCGAAAGGGCCACCTGCTTCGTCCGACCGTTCCCACCAGGAGGCCTCGTTGTTCAGAGCCGTTGCGCGGATTTTCCGCACCCCCGATCTTCGAAAGAAAATCGGATTCACGCTCGCCCTGATTGCGCTGTTCCGCCTGGGGTCATTCATCCCCGCGCCTTTTGTCAACTTCGGCAACGTGCAGACCTGTCTTGCCGCGAACTCCGGCACGTCTGGGCTCTATGAGTTGGTCAACCTGTTCAGCGGTGGCGCGCTACTCCAACTGTCCATCTTCGCGCTCGGCATCATGCCGTACATCACCGCGTCGATCATCGTGCAGCTGCTTCGCGTGGTCATCCCACACTTCGACACCCTCTATAAGGAGGGTCAGTCTGGCCAGGCTCGCCTGACCCAGTACACCCGCTACCTCACCATCGCACTCGGTGTCCTGCAGTCCACTACTCTCATCACGGTCGCGCGCAGCGGCGCACTCTTCCCGACTTCCACGGGCACGCCTGAGTGTTCGGCGCTCATCACGAACTCAGCCTGGTACGCGATCCTCCTGATGGTGATCACGATGACTGCCGGCACCGGCCTCATCATGTGGATGGGTGAGCTCATCACCGAGCGCGGTATCGGCAACGGCATGTCGATTCTCATCTTCACCTCCATCGCCGCTCGCTTTCCCGGCTCCCTCTGGGCGATCAACCAATCCAAAGGCTTCGAGACCTTCCTACTCGTCATCCTGATGGGAATCGTGATCATGGGGCTCGTGGTCTACGTCGAGCAGTCACAGAGACGTATTCCGGTTCAATATGCAAAGCGGATGGTCGGTCGGCGTACCTACGGCGGCAACAACACCTACATCCCCATCAAGGTGAACATGGCCGGCGTGGTGCCAGTCATCTTCGCGTCATCCCTGCTCTATCTGCCGGCGCTTATCGCCCAGTTCAACCAGCCTGCGCGGGGCAAGGCGCCGGCCCCATGGGTCACCTGGATCACCGACAATCTGCGCACGGGGGACAATCCGCTTTATATGGTCCTGTACTTCCTCCTCATCGTCGGCTTCACCTACTTCTACGTCGCCATAACCTTCAACCCCGAGGAGGTCGCTGACAACATGAAAAAGTACGGCGGTTTCATCCCGGGCATTCGGGCCGGTCGGCCGACGGCCGAGTACCTTGACTACGTGCTGACGCGAGTGACTCTTCCGGGATCGATCTACCTGGGGCTGATCGCCCTCGTACCGCTCATCGCCCTCGGCTTGTTCGGTGCGAACCAGAACTTCCCCTTTGGCGGCGCAAGTATCCTCATCATCGTCGGTGTCGGACTCGAGACTGTGAAGCAGATCGATTCGCAACTGCAGCAACGCCACTACGAGGGCCTGCTCCGGTGACCCGGTTGCTGATCCTCGGTCCGCCCGGAGCCGGGAAAGGCACTCAGTCTGCTCGTTTGCTCGAGACCTACTCGATACCCGCAATCGCGACCGGGGACATCTTCCGCCAAAACATCAAGGATGAGACCCCACTCGGTGTCGAGGTGAAGGCGATCGTTGATGCAGGCGACTATGTGCCCGACTCGCTCACCAACGCGCTCGTAAAGAGCCGGCTTGAAGAACCGGATGCCCTCGACGGCTTCCTGCTGGACGGGTACCCGCGCACTCTCGAGCAGGTGTCATACCTCGACGGCCTACTCGAGGCCAAGAGTCGGTCCCTCGACGCGGTGATCCAACTCGTCGCGGACCAAGAGGAAGTGGTCGCCCGGCTGCGCAAGCGCGCCATCGCGCAGGGGCGAACGGACGACACCGAGGAAGCGATCCGGCACCGCCAGCAGGTGTACTCCCGCGAGACCACACCGCTGATCGCCGTCTACAGGGATCGCGACTTACTCATCGAGGTCGACGGCCTCGGCGAGATCGACGACGTGAGTTCCCGTATCTCCGAGGCGCTGAGCTCTCGCGGAATCGTGTCAACAGCGCAGTGAGCCTTCGCCGCAAAATCTACAAGTCGCCGGCAGAGTTGCGGCTCATGATCGCGCCCGGGCTGGCAACAGCGGCCTCCCTCGCCGCGGTCAGATCGGGGATCCGTGCGGGGGTCAGCACGCTCGAGCTCGATGCCATAGCCGAGACGGCCATTCGTGCACTCGGCGGAGTGCCGAATTTCATGAAGGAGCCGGGCTATCGGCATACGATCTGTACCTCGGTGAACGACGACGTGGTGCACGGGATACCCGGTGCGCGAAGGCTCGAACCCGGCGACATCGTGTCGATCGACAGTGGCGCCGAACTCGGCGGCTGGAACGGGGATGCAGCGATCACTGTGGTCGTGCCTGATCCCACTCGACCCGCGCTGGTCGCCGAACGGCAGGAGCTGTCGGATGTCACGGAGCAGGCTCTCTGGCACGGCATCGCCGCCCTCGCCGCCGCCACTCACCTCAACCAGATCGGCGGGGAGATCGGGGACTATATTGACTCGAGGGGCCAGTACGGCATCCTCGAGGACTATGTGGGGCACGGTATCGGCCGCTCCATGCATGAGGAGCCACCCGTCTTCAACTACCGGGTGCGCGATCGCGGCCCACGGGTGCGACCCGGGCTGGTTGTGGCGATCGAGCCAATGGTGACGCTCGGTGGCATCGACACGTTCACACGGGAGGACGAGTGGACGGTCGCCACCGTCGACGGCGCGATGGCCGCACACTGGGAGCACTCGGTAGCGGTGCATGCTGGTGGAATCTGGGTGTTGACGGCGGAGGACGGCGGCGCCGCCGGTCTTGCGCACCTCGGTGTTGTGCCTGTCGCAATTCCGTAGCCGACCTGGTTCGTGCCGAATGGTGGCGCAGTATAAACACAAGTTGGCAAAACGCCAGGGATTGGCATAAGCTTGTCCCTTGGTGTCTGCTGGCGGTTTAACTGCGCCCAGATCACCACAATCCAACCGCACGACCAGCAATCAATACTTTTAGCGACGAAGAGGCTATGGCCAAAAAAGACGGTGTCATCGAAATCGAGGGTG
>JAYTTG010000543.1:0-3172 GCA_043745175.1 Microbacteriaceae bacterium | reverse complement strand
TCGCGATCTGGCTGAGTTCGTCGGGCAAGTCTCGATATTTTTGGATGGAGTCGCGGTTGCCGGAACGGCCCTTTTCGATGCGGGAGATTCAGCCCGAGTTCTGCCGCAGCGCATTCCCACACAACAGACGTGTCCAGGCCATCCAGATCGATCACTGCGCTCCCCTCGGGCCCTCCCGTCGCAACGATGGCTCACCTCCGTGCGGCATTTCGCCACACCCCCTGGTTGGGTAGTTGCAGAGCATTTCCTTCGAACAAATCCACCTCAACAGCTAGATTCTGCGCACTCACCAGCAATGGAATCCACGCGCACAGCGAGATTTACCGAGAGTGTCGCTCGAAAATCTCCCTTGCGGGAAGATTTCTGGCTAATCATTCGACGAGACAGGGGACAAGAGCCCGAACAGCCCTCCCAGCACTTTCCCGATACCTCTTCCGTAAACTGAGCGTCATGACGCCGGCCGACCAGCCCCGCCAATACCGCCCGCAGTCCGCCGGAGTTTCCGGTATCGGGTATCTCATCTTCTTCAGCCGCTGGCTGCAGGCCCCTCTGTACGTTGGGCTCATCGTGGCCCAGCTCATTTATGTCGTCGTCTTCATGGTGGAGCTCTACCATCTCGGTGAAAAAGTGCTGGCGCACCCGCTCGAGATCAAGGAAGCCGAGATCATGCTCGGCGTGCTCGGCCTGATCGACGTGGTGATGATTGCGAATCTGCTGATCATGGTGATCATCGGTGGGTACGAGACCTTCGTGTCACGCATCAGGATCGAGGGCCATCCCGATCAGCCGGAGTGGCTGTCGCACGTGAACGCCAATGTGCTCAAGGTGAAGCTCGCCATGGCGATCATCGGCATCTCATCGATCCACCTGCTCAAGACCTTCATCGGTGTGAACGACCTCGGAGACAAGAACGCGGTGGTCGATCCGGTCACCGATGAGCGCTACACCTCCGAGGGAGTCTTCTGGCAGGTAATCATCCATACCGTATTCATCTTCTCCGCCGTGGCTCTGGCCTGGATCGACAAGATCTCGAACGGAGCCCACACCCCCGCAATCGCCGCCAGCCTGCCCCATGCCGAGTACGTCACCAGTGGAGCCCCGTCGGACAACGAGTTGCGCGCTGCCCACTATGAGCAACTCGCGCGGGAGCTCCGGGGCAACTGACTCGGGTA
Organism: Microbacteriaceae bacterium; assembly: GCA_043745175.1. Taxonomy (GTDB): domain Bacteria; phylum Actinomycetota; class Actinomycetes; order Actinomycetales; family Microbacteriaceae; genus Lacisediminihabitans. The sequence continues at coordinate 2,000 of JAYTTG010000543.1, read as the reverse complement.
GGAGCCCGCGATACGATCGAGTTCCTAACCCTCGAGGAGCGCCACCGGTGTCGCACAAGTCCGCAACTGACAACTTCCGCAAAGCGCGAGACCGATTGGTCGCTTTTCGCGATAATCACGCCGAAGCCGTCGCCGGATTCGAGTGGCCCGACGTCGGCGACAGCTTCAACTGGGGTATCGATTGGTTCGACGCGATCGCCCGGGGCAACAACCAACCCGCCCTGGTGATCGCCGAAGAAGACGCCACGACACAGCGGTTCTCCTTCCACGAAATGGCCGCACGCTCCGACCAGGTGGGCAACTGGCTCAAATCCCTCGGCGTGAGGCGCGGCGACGCGGTGATGCTCATGCTCGGCAACCAGGTCGAACTCTGGGATTCGATGCTCGCCATCATGAAACTCGGCGCGGTGATCCTGCCAACGACGACGGCGCTCGGAACCGCGGATCTCATCGATCGGATGCAGCGGGGAGGCGTGCGGCATGTGATCGCCGCATCCGCCGACGTGGACAAATTCGACGACGTGCCCGGCGATTTCACCCGAATCCGAGTGGGAGCGGGTAATTCCGACTGGACCGATTTCGCGGATGCTTTCACCACGCCGGCCGCGCCCCTTCCGCATCCGCTAACCGCCCCCCACGACCCACTGTTGCTCTACTTCACCTCTGGCACGACGAATCGCCCGAAGCTGGTGGAGCACACCCAGGTGTCATACCCGGTCGGCCACCTCTCGACGATGTTCTGGCTGGGACTGCGCACCGGTGACATCCATCTCGCCATCTCCTCCCCCGGCTGGGCGAAGCACGCCTGGAGCTGCTTCTTCGCCCCGTGGATCGCGGAGGCCACGATCTTCGTCTACAACTACGGCCGCTTCGATGCGGCGGGGCTCACCCAGACGATCCGGGACGAGCACGTCACATCGTTCTGCGCACCACCGACCGTGTGGCGCATGCTCATCCAGTCCGACCTCTCCGCCGGTCGCGGCGACCTTCGCGAGGCGATCTCGGCCGGCGAGCCGCTCAACCCCGAGGTCATCAGCCAGATCCGCCGCCAGTGGGGGCTCACCATCCGTGACGGCTACGGCCAGACCGAGATGACCGCGGTAGTCGGCAACACCCCAGGTTCGCCGGTGAAGGACGGGTCGATGGGACGGCCGCTTCCCGGAAGCCCGATCGTGCTGGTCGATCCGATCTCCGGCGCGCTCGCCGAGGAGGGCGAGATCTGCGTCGACCTGGCCAGGTACCCGGTAAACCTCATGACCGGCTACGTCGGTGATGCCGAGCGCAACGCCGCCACCACCCACGACGGCTACTTCCACACCGGCGATATTGCGGCACGGGACTCCGACGGCTACATCACCTACATCGGCCGCACCGACGACGTGTTCAAAGCCTCCGACTACAAGATCAGCCCGTTCGAACTCGAGAGCGTGCTCATCGAGCATCCGGCCGTGGCCGAGGCCGCGATCGTGCCCGCTCCGGATGCCGTACGCCTCGCCGTGCCAAAGGCCTATGTCGTGCTCGCGGCCGGCTTCGAGCCCTCGTCTGATACCGCGTTCTCGATCCTCGCCTACGCGCGCGAGCAGCTGGCGCCGTTCCAGCGCATCCGCCGCATCGAATTCATGGAGCTGCCGAAGACTATTTCGGGGAAGATCCGCCGGGTGGAGTTGCGCGCCCGCGAAGAGGAGGTCGCCATCGGCACCATCATTGCGATCGAGTGGCGTGATGACGACCTCCGTGGGAACTGAGCCCGGGTCGGTCCCTACCGGCGTTTGTAGTAATTCCGCCACACGAGCTTGTGAAACGGTATCAGCCGCGGAAGATCACGAAGGCCGGGAATCAGGGGAACCAGTGTGAGCAGCAACGTGAGGATTGCGACGGTGAACACCACGAGGAGATCCGCGTTGGCGGCGGACTTGAATGGCTCAATCTGGTAGAAAAACGAGAACAGCCACAGCCAGGACTGCCCGGGATAGTTGCCGGTCTCGTTCATCATCCCCCAC
>JAYTTG010000542.1:0-11849 GCA_043745175.1 Microbacteriaceae bacterium | reverse complement strand
CTCGAGAGCTTCTTCCGCGGTGCCGGCTGGAACGTCATCAAGGTGATCTGGGGCCGCGAGTGGGATGAACTGCTGGCCCGCGACTCGGAAGGCGCGCTGCGCGACCTGATGAACCGCACTCCCGACGGGGACTACCAGACCTACAAGGCTGAAAGCGGCGCGTACGTGCGTGAGAACTTTTTCGGTCGCGACCCGCGCACCCTCGAGATGGTCAAGGACTACACCGACGACCAGGTCTGGGGTCTCAAGCGCGGTGGCCACGACTATCGCAAGGTCTACGCCGCCTTCAAGGCTGCTTCTGAGCACAAGGGTCAGCCCACGGTCATCCTCACCAAGACAGTCAAGGGCTACGGCCTCGGGCCGTCGTTCGAGGGACGCAACGCCACCCATCAGATGAAGAAGCTCACGCTTGACAACCTGAAGCAGTTCCGCGACGCGATGCGCATTCCAATTACGGATGCAGTGCTCGAGGAGAATCCTTATCTGCCGCCCTATTACCACCCGGGCGAGGATGACGAGGCGATCCAGTACATGCGGGAACGCCGGTCGGCGCTGGGTGGCTACCTGCCTGAACGTCGAACCCGTCACATTCCCATGAGCCTGCCGGAAGAGTCGGCGTACGCGATAGCGAAACGAGGATCGGGCAAGCAGGAGATAGCTACGACGATGGCCTTCGCTCGTCTGCTCAAGGATCTCCTGAAGGCCAAGGACTTCGGGCACCGCATCGTGCCGATCATCCCGGATGAGGCGCGCACCTTCGGCATGGACGCGTATTTTCCCACCGCCAAGATCTACAACCCCAGTGGGCAGCAGTACACCTCAGTAGACCGTGAGCAACTGCTCGCCTATAAAGAGAGCGCACAGGGCCAGATCCTGCACGTCGGCATCAACGAGGCAGGGGGCTTTGCGGCATTCACCGCCGCAGGCACCTCTTACGCCACCCACGGTGAGCCGCTGATCCCGGTCTATATCTTTTATTCGATGTTCGGGTTCCAGCGCACGGGTGATGCGATGTGGGCGGCCGGCGACCAGATGGCACGCGGTTTCATCATTGGCGCGACCGCGGGCCGAACCACACTCACGGGTGAGGGACTGCAGCACGCCGACGGACACTCGCTGGTGCTCGCATCAACCAACCAGGCCGTGATTTCTTATGACGCCGCATACGGCTACGAGCTCGGGCACATCGTCAGGGGCGGCCTCGAGCGCATGTACGGAGGATCACATCCGCACCCGAACGTCATGTACTACCTCACGGTGTACAACGAGCCAATGGCGCAGCCGGCAGAGCCGGAGGATCTCGATATCGAGGGGCTTCTCGCGGGCATCTACCGGCTCAATGCCGGAACGACACAGGGACCGAAGGCGCAGCTTCTTGCTTCCGGGGTCGCAGTGCCATGGGCCCTTGAGGCCCAGCAACTGCTTGCCGAGGACTGGGGTGTTTCGGCGGATGTCTGGTCCGTGACCTCGTGGACTGAACTACGTCGCGACGGCCTGGCTGCCGCTGAGGAGAACTTCCTCAACCCGAACTCCGAGAAGCGCGTACCCTACGTGACGCACAAGCTGGCGGGAGCCGACGGTCCGTTTGTGGCGGTCACTGACTTCATGCACGCGGTTCCGGACCAGATCCGCGCCTTCGTGCCCGGAGACTTCGCCACGCTCGGTGCCGATGACTTCGGTTTCTCGGACACCCGTGCCGCCGCCCGTCGATTCTTCAAAATCGACGGACCGTCGATCGTGGTGCGTACTCTCGAGTCTCTCGTCGCGCAGGGAAAGCTCCACCCGGGCATCTCTCAGCAGGCGATCGAGCGCTACCGCCTGCACGATGTGACAGCCGGCACGACCGGCACGGCGGGCGGGGAGAGCTAGCCCGAGGCTCGCAACGACATGGCACCCGCGGTCAAGACCAAGGAACAGACACTCGCCTGGCTTCGGGCGATCTCCGGTGAGCTCGCAACAGCGACCCTCAAGCGACTCGACGACACACTCTCCTGGTACGGCGAGATGCCACCGGGTCGGCGTTCCGCCGTAGGCCTTGTCGCCCAGGCTGGCATTACCTCCTTCATCCACTGGTATGACGACCCCACGTCGACCCCCTGGATTGCCGCTGACGTCTTCGGTGCCGCGCCACGAGAGCTCCTTCGTTCGGTGAGTCTCACCCAGACACTGCAGCTCATCCGGGTGACGGTAGAAGTGGTCGAAGACCGCGTCAGGGGCGCCGACGAGACGGTGCGCGAAGCTATATTGCTCTACTCGCGTGAGATCGCCTTCGCTGCGGCGGATGTCTACGCCCGAGCGGCCGAGGCCCGCGGACTCTGGGATGCCAGGCTCGAAGCGCTGGTCGTTGACTCCATTCTTAGCGGGGAATACGACGACGAACTGCCGTCACGCATTGCAGCCCTCGGCTGGCACGGACACGGCGAGGTCTCTGTGTTGGTGGGCACCGCCCCGAAAATGCTCGATGTCGACATGTTGCGCCGCACCGCCCGGCACCTCGATGCCGATGTGCTCATCGGCGTGCAGGGAAGCCGGCTGGTGCTCGTGATCGGGCGTGCCCATCCCACGCCACAGGGCGACGAGCCTGCCGGCGCGACCCTTACCCCTTTCCTCGATATCGCATCGGCACTCGAGCCTGGCTTCGGCGACGGCTATCTCGTGCTCGGCCACCAGGTGCCGTCGCTGGTGGAGGCATCCCGCAGCGCGAAAGCCGCTCTCGCCGGATTCGCGGTCGCCCGCTCCTGGCGTAACGCGCCGCGGCCCACCCTCGCCGACGACCTTCTGCCCGAGCGGGCACTGGCGGGCGATCCCCTTGCTCGTGCAACCCTCATCAACCGTATCTACAAGCCCCTGCAGGCCCACTCGACCGAACTGCTCGCCACCCTGTGGTGCTACCTGGACAATGGTCGTTCGCTCGAGGCCACCGCCCGCGAGCTTTTCGTGCACCCCAATACCGTGCGGTATCGCCTCAAGCGAGTCTCCGAAGTGATTGGTTGGGATGCCACCGGAGCGCGAGAGTCTCTCATTTTGCAGGCGGCGCTGATCATCGGCTCAATCGCCGAGCCGGACGGCCCACTGCGCCGTCGCTAGTGCCGTGCATGCAGCCTCGGTGGCCGACGCCGGCTGCCTGCCTCAGGACGAGAATCGGGTTCAACCGTGCCTCACCCTTGTGGGATCGCCCATACTGATGACACATTTCTTAGTGAAGCCCTACAACCCACACCGGCGCGAAGCACGGCAGACTGGGGTGATGATCGTCGTCGTCTGTCCCGGCCAGGGTTCGCAAACTCCCGGCTTCCTTTCTCCCTGGCTAGCGGAATCCCGGTTCGCCGATCATCTCCAAGTGCTGTCGGATGCCTCGGGCATGGATCTTGCGGCGCACGGCACAACGTCAGATGCCGACACCATCCGCGACACGGCTGTCGCCCAACCTCTCATCGTCGCCGCCGGATTGCTCGCCCTCTCCGTTCTCCTCGAGGGACGACGTGACCGAATCGGCGGCGTTGCGGGCCATTCGGTCGGCGAGGTGACCGCTGCGGCGGCCGCGGAAATCCTGAGCGAAACGGATGCGATGACACTCGTGCGCGAACGCGGAACGGCCATGGCCAGTGCCTCCGCGCTCGAGCCCACCGGCATGAGTGCCGTCATCGGGGCGGCAGAAGAGGAATTGCTTTCCCGCCTCATTCCCCTGGGTCTCGAGCCAGCCAATTTCAACGGCGGGGGCCAGATCGTGGTCGCAGGAGCACTCGACGGACTCGCCTCGCTCAAGGACGCTCCTCCAGCCGGGGCCAGAGTCATCTCCCTGCAGGTTGCCGGTGCATTCCACACGCGGTATATGTCGCCAGCGGTGGCTCAGCTGGCATCGGTCGTCGAGGGACTCCGTAAGCACGATCCGACGCTTACCATCTGGACCAATCACGACGGCACCATCGTCTCGAACGGATCAGAATTCGTCGACCTGCTCGTCGAGCAGGTTTCCTCCCCTGTACGGTGGGACAAGACAATGGAGGCGCTCGCGGCCGCTGGTGTTACCGGCCTGATCGAGATTGCCCCCGCCGGAGCCCTGGTGGGTTTGGCGAAGCGTGGCCTCAAAGGAGTGCCAACGGTGGCCGTCAAGACTCCGGACGACCTCGCCGCAGCATTCGACTTGATTGACGGGAAATCATGAGCCACCCCATCCTGAACCAGACCAACGGCGCAGAATTTACTCGTATTTACAGCTACGGCGCGGCGCGCGGTGATTTGGTCGTGCCCAACGACGAGCTCATCGGACCCATCGATTCGAGCGACGAATGGATTCAGCAGCGCACCGGAATCATCACCCGCACCCGCGCCTCCGCCGACATCCTCGCGGTGGACCTCGCCACGGACGCCGCTCGCGAAGCTATTGCCAAATCCGGCGTGGCCGCTGGCCAGATCGACCTCGTCATCATCGCCACCATCAGCAACGTGCAGCAGACCCCCTCGATGGCCGCTGTAGTGGCGGATCGGGTCGGCTCCAACCCGGCAGCGGCCTACGACATGAACGCCGCCTGTGCTGGCTTCAGCTACGCGGTCACCCAGGCCGATGCCCTCATCCGCTCGGGCGCCGCGCATTACGCGCTCGTCATCGGTGCCGAAAAGCTCTCCGACGTTGTGGACCCCACCGATCGCTCGATCTCGTTCCTGCTCGGAGACGGAGCCGGTGCCGTGGTGATCGGGCCGAGCGACAGCCCCGGCATCGCTCCGGCGGTCTGGGGCTCCGACGGTTCCAAAGCAGATGCGGTCGGGATGAACTCCACACTCACCGATTTCCGCGACGGTACCACCGAGTGGCCGACCCTCCGCCAAGAGGGTCAAACCGTCTTCCGCTGGGCGGTCTGGGATATGACAAAGGTTGCCAAGCAGGCTCTTGAAGCCGCCGGCATCACCCCGGCGGACCTGGCCGCGTTTATTCCCCATCAGGCCAACATGCGCATCATCGATGAATTCGCGAAGCAGCTCAAGCTGCCGGAAACCGTCATGATCGCGCGGGATATCGCCACGACCGGAAATACCTCGGCCGCCTCGATCCCTCTCGCCACTCACCGGCTCCTCGCGGAGCATCCAGAGCTCAGCGGCGGACTCGCCTTGCAGATCGGATTCGGCGCGGGCCTGGTCTTCGGAGCCCAGGTCGTTGTGCTCCCGTAAGATAATCATCGGTCAAACGACACCCCTAGGAGATAACACAATGGCACTGTCCACCGAAGAAGTACTGGCCGGTCTCGCCGAGCTCATCAATGACGAAACCGGTATTGCCACCGATTCTGTGGAGCTGGGGAAGTCGTTCACTGACGACCTCGACATCGACTCGATCTCGATGATGACCATCGTCGTCAACGCAGAAGAGAAGTTCGACGTCAAGATCCCCGACGAAGAAGTCAAGAATCTCAAGACCGTCGGTGACGCCGTGAGCTTCATCGTCGCCGCCCAGGACTAGAAGACCGGGCCCGCTGGGCCCACCAACGCGGCTGGCCAGCTCCAGGGAATCATGTGGAGTTGGCCGTGCCCGTCGGAGGACGCCCGTCGCGTCTATTCACCAGAGAGATGCCGTCATGACCAAGAAAATCGTTGTCACCGGAATCGGTGCAAGCTCGCCTCTGGGTGGTACCGCCCCCGAGTCCTGGGCTGCACTGCTCGCCGGCGCGTCGGGCGTGCGTTCACTCAGCCATGAGTGGGTTGCGGAGTACGCGCTGCCGGTCACCTTCGCCGCCGAGGCCAAGGTGCGTCCTGAGGAGGTTCTCACCCGCCAGGAAACGAAGCGGCTCGACCCTTCCTCCCAGTTCGCCCTGATCTCAGCGCGCGAGGCGTGGGCGGATGCGGGTGAGCCCGAAGTCCCCCCCGAGCGTCTCGGCGTCGACTACGCGACCGGCATCGGCGGACTCTGGAGCCTGCTCGACGCCTGGGACACTCTGCGCGAGAAAGGTGCGCGTCGAGTGCTTCCGATGACGGTGCCGATGCTGATGCCGAACGCCGCCTCCGCCGCAATCTCGATGGCCCTTGAGGCGCGAGCATTCGCTCATACGGTCGCATCGGCCTGCGCATCGAGCACTGAATCGATTTACAATGCCTACACGAACCTGCAACTCGGGCTGGCAGACGTGATCATCGCGGGTGGGACGGAATCTGCCATCCATCCGATCACGCTCGCCTCATTCTCCTCAATGCAGGCCCTCTCCCGCCGCAACGACTCCCCCGAGACTGCCTCGCGCCCGTACAATGTCGACCGCGACGGCTTCGTTATGGGCGAGGGTGCCGGCAGCATCGTCATGGAGACCGAGGAGCACGCGCTCACTCGTGGTGCCCACATCTACGCCGAGGTCGCCGGCGGAGGTATCACGGCAGATTCTTACCACATCACCGCCAACGACCCGGAGGGTCGCGGCGCTTCGCGCGCTATCGCTCTCGCGCTGGCGCAGGCCGGAGCGACGCCTGACGAGGTGGATCACATCAATGCCCACGCGACAAGTACACCGGTCGGCGATATCGCCGAGTACGCGGCTCTCAAATCGGCGTTCGGCGACCGCATTCACAGCATCCCGGTCTCGGCCACCAAGGGTGCGACCGGTCATCTGCTTGGCGGCACCGGAGCGCTAGAGGCAATTTTCACGATCCTCGCGCTCCGTGATCGCACCGCACCCCCGACTATCAATCTCACGGAGCAGGATCCGGAGATCCCTCTCGATGTCGTCACGAGCCCCCGCGCCCTCGGCGCCGGACCGTTGCTCGCCATCAGCAACTCGTTCGGCTTCGGCGGCCATAACGCCGTTCTGGCCTTCCGGAGCGTATGACCGGCGCGCCGGACGGCCCCCTGAAGATCGCCATCGTCAGCGACTACTACTTCGACTACGTTGGAGGCGCACAGACCTCCATGCGGCAGCAGAAACTGGCCCTCGAAAAGGCCGGTCACACCGTGATCGTCGTCTCTCCCGCGCGAGGGATATGGGGCGCGCGATACCAGCCATCGCCCAACGGCCTCCTGGTGAAGCCGCTGTTCCGGTTGCCGGTGCTTGATCTGGCCGTGATCCCCAGTACTGCCCGGAGCGTCGCCGCGCTGGAGAAATACCTGCGCGCCGAGCATGTGGACGTCGTGCACGTGCAGACCGAATTCGGGCTCGCCCATGCTGTTGATGGCGCGGCCATCAAGATGGGGATCCCGCTCGTGCACACCGTGCACAGCTTCTACTGGGCGAGTGAGGGGCCACCGCAGGCATCCGTCGCCTGGTTTATCCGCTGGGGGCTACAGCTCGTCATCGGTGAAAAGATCCCCAACCTCTTGTTCACCCCGCGCAAGACCGACAACCTGCTGCGCAATCTCGTGCTCGCCATGGCGCGCCGCGCCAAGCAGGTGGTGTCGCCCTCGAAACACCAGGCCGACGATCTCGTCGCCGCAGGTGTCACGGGCGCAATCTCCGTGATCCCCAACCCGATTGCCACGACGGAAATCGAGTCTCACCCTCTCACCATCGATCAGGCACGTCGCCCGAGTTTCCTCTGGGTGGCGCGCTGCGAACCGGTGAAGAGGCCACTGCATTTTGCGCGGGCGGTGATCGCCGCGCTTGCACGGACCGACAATGGATTCACCGTGGACTTCGTCGGTGAGGGATCAGACCTCGCAGCCCTGAAGAAGCTGGTCGCCGATCATCCGGAGATCCGAGTGCAGGGCGCCCTGCCGCACGACGAAGTGCTCGCGCTGATGGACGCCTCGGCCGCCATCGCCCTCACCTCTCTTGGGTTCGACAACCAGCCGATGACCATCGCGGAGGCCGTAAGCCGTGAGCGTGGGGTGCTGTACTGCGATCCGAAGCTCAAGGAAGGGCTTCTCAACTCGGGCTATCTGTCGGAGACTCCGGATGATGCGGGGCTCGCCGACGCGATAGTAGCACTCGTGGAACAGCCGTCCCTTCTCGTTGGTCTCTCGAGGGGTGCGCTTATCGATCGAGAGCTGTTCTCGCCGTCGAACTATGCGGAGCGCATCGTCGAGATCTACCGACGGTAAGGCATCAGCTGCCATCCCCAGTCGATTTTTCACCAGTCGACTACGGATTAGCCGACTTTGTGGATCAGCCGACTTTGTGGAGCCACACCACCTGGTTGGTATCGCTGGAGTGGCGGAAGGCCTCGAGTTCGTCATCCCACGCCTGGCCAAGCGCGAGCCGCAGCTCGCGGTGCAGTTCGAACGCATCCGAGCCGGCGATCTCCATCGCGTAGCGAACCCGGTCCTCGGGGATCACGAGGTTACCCGCGGTGTCGGTCTGGGCAAAGAAAATGCCAAGGTCGGGCGTATGCATCCAGCGACCGCCATCACTACCGGGAGACGAGTCCTCGGTGACCTCGAAGCGCAGGTGCTCCCAGCCGCGCAGGGCGGAGGCGATGGCGGCGCCGGTTCCCTGGACACCTTCCCAATAGAACTCAGTGCGCATGGAACCCTTGAGCACCCGCTGTTCGTCCCACTGGAAGCTCACGGCGCGATCGATCGCTCCCCCTGCAGCCCACTCAATGTGGGGGCACAACGCTCGCGGAGAGGAGTGCACGAAAAGAACACCCCGCGCCATTGCGACGCTGGACTTGGTTAGTGCAGCCACGATAACTCCATTCCGTTGAGGTGCGACTTCCCCATCGACCTCGGAATGATTCGTGCTGCGCTGTTCAATTATGCGGCAAGCCGCTTGGCCAATTATGACCGAAGTTCCCGGTAAATAACAACCGTGTAATTGTCGAGTCCCCCAAAGACTATATACTCGGCATTGTTTTAATCCGCCGGAGGAGGCTTGGGTGTCGGTTCGAGACGGCCTCCTCGCCGTGCTTTCCCTCGGCGAGGGCTATGGCCTCCAGCTGCACTCCGAGCTCGCCGCGCGCGCGCCCCACCGTGGCCCGGTGAACGTCGGCCAGATCTACAGCACTCTTGAACGTCTCGCTCGCACGGGCCTCATCGAGCCCGCCGGAATCACAGCCGAGTCCTTCCCGCTCTACCGGCTCACCGATGCCGGCACTGTCGCTGCCACGTCCTGGATGACCGAACCACTGCTCGACGGCCTGCCAGAGTGGACCGAGATGCTCGACCAGGTACTCGTGACGAGCTCGATCGATCCGGTAGCGGCCAAGACGGTCGCTGAACGGTATAGGCGATGGTGGGAGCGCGATCTCGCCAACACGCGGACCGAAGCGGAGCCGACCCTACCTGATGCTCGGCTCGCACTCGTCGCGCGGGAGGCGCAGGCAGTCGCCGCGATCGCCTGGCTCGGATCGGCCGTCGCCGCCCTCGTCGACTACGACTCGTTTCGCCCCTTGTCGCAGTCGCGGCCGAAACGCGGTCGACGCGCAACCGCACCTTGACTCACTTGGCCTGGCCGTAGTCGTCCACGATCGCAATGGTCACAGGGAACGTCACCGGCAGAGCGCCGAACATGAGACGGCCTGCCTCCTCGGCCGCTGTGCGGATTGCCGCATCGACGGCATCCACCCGGCCTGCCGGGCAGTGCACGACGACCTCATCGTGCATAAAGAAGACAAGGTGCGGGGAGTCCGTGATCCACGTTCCTCCTGACGATTCATGCAGGGCGCGACGCAGGTTCGCCATCCAGCACAGCGCCCATTCTGCGGCGCTGCCCTGCACAATGAAATTGCGGGTGAATCGACCCCAGCTGCGCGCCTGCCCGCGAGCACGGCTCGCATCGGCCTCCGTAGCGGTTTCGCCGTAGCCATTCGCCTGGCTGGCACGCCACTCAGCGCCAGGCAGGGGTGAGCTGCGGCCCAGTCGAGTCGTGACCACCTCACCGCGTTCGCCCGCGCGGGCGGCCCTCTCCACCATGGCAATCGCCCTCGGATAGGACTTTGTCAGTTGGGGCATCAACCGGCCGCTCTCGCCAGAGGTCGCCCCATACATCGCGCCGAGCATGGCCACCTTGGCCTGGTCGCGGGTCTCCACGGCGCCACCGGCGACGATTCCGGCGTAGAGGTCACCCGCACTGCCGGCCTCCACCATTCCGCGATCGCCCGAGAGCGCGGCGAGAATGCGCGGCTCGAGCTGGGAGGCGTCGGCGACCACGAATTTCCAGCCGGGATCCGCGACGACGGCTCCGCGAATTTGCTTCGGAAGCTGCAGGGCCCCGCCTCCGCCCGTGCTCGCCCAGCGTCCCGTCACGACTCCTCCGGGCACGTACTCGGGATGGAACCGGCCGTCACGCACGTTCGAGTCGAGCCAATGCCATCCATTCGCCGTCAGAAGACGGGCGAGCTTCTTATATTCGAGCAGCGGTTGGATGGCAGGATGCTTCAGTTTCTTGAGCTCCCACGACCTCGTCGAGGTGACCATGAGTCCCGCGACAGCGAGGGCGTTGAGCAGCTCGGAGGGTGAGTCCGGATTGAGAGATGGCGCTTCCAACTCCGCTCGCAGCCGCCGCAACGTTGCGTCGAGAAGCACCGGCCGCTGGCCGGACACTGGCCGCGGGCCGAGATGGCTCTCGAGGATCTCGTTATGGATGTCGGCGCGCCAGGGTAGGCCGGAATGCATCATCTCTGCGGCGACGAGAGCGCCGGCAGACTCGGCCGCGAGGAGCAACCCGATGCGTGACGGGTCCTCGGCGCCGGCGATCGCGGCCCGCTGCGCCGCGAACTCGGCGAGGGTATCTTCGGTGGCGTCATCCGCTGGCGCGTCGTCCAAGTCGAAGAGCGTGTGCTCCGCCAGCTTCTCGAGAGGTTCGAGCGCACCGCGGTCCCAGGAACACACAGGAGCAGTGGCGAGAGCTGATCCCGCCGTCAGCGAGGAGTTGCGAAGGATCGCGTGCGACAGCCGTAGGTCCACGCAGCGCTCGACGCGAACGCGAGCCTCGAGGAGACCGCTGTACCACCGCGCGGTATCGTCCCAGACCCAGCGCGGATGTTGCCTTTCGAGGCCAGCGACTGCCGCCGCAAAGTCCGCTCCGGCGACCATCCGAACGGTACCGTCGAGCTCGCCGTGATCCGTGAGCCGCTGAAAAGCGATATCCCCGGCGAGGGAAAAGACGGCGATGTACACGTCTCAATTGTGCCGGATGCCGCCGACCGTGCCATCCGGTGCCCGCACCCTCGACTCCTTCGCGCCCGTGAGTGACACTCGCGCCCGAATGTTTGGGCGCGAGTGTCACTCACTGGCGCGAAGGAGTCGAAGTGGTCCTGTCTACCCGCGTGGGCGAATGGGGCGTCACACGAACGGGGTAGCGGTCTGCATCAGGCGGGAGCGAATCATAAAGCGCACACCCTCGGGAGCTTCGACCGAAAAGCCGCTCCCGCGCCCCTTCACCACGTCAACGGTGAGGAAAGTATGGCTCCAGTATTCGAACTGTTCGGCCGACATCCAGAAGTCGATCACTTGCGGATCCCCTCCCACAGGAGCGATGTCGAGGCGGCCGAGCAGCACATCCTGGTCGGAGGTGAGAAAGTCACCCGCCGGGAAACACATCGGGCTCGAGCCATCGCAGCATCCTCCGGACTGGTGGATCATGAGCGGACCGTACCGGTCCCAGAGCGTGCGAAGGAGACCGACGGTCACCGGCAGGAATTCGACCCGCGGAATGGTCTCGCCGGGAACAGTGACGGAAGCGGTGACCACTCCGGTGCTTTCGATGACAGACATCGGTGTCCTTTCACTCTGGATTCAGTATGCGCTCGAACTCCGGTGATCGAGCCTGAGGAGATTTCGACAGGGCTCGATCACCGGGGTGGTGCGGGTCTAGAAGAAGCCCAGCTTGTTCTCGTCGTACGAAACGAGCAGGTTCTTCGTCTGCTGGTAGTGGTCGAGGGCCAGGCGGCTGTTCTCGCGCCCGATACCCGAGCTCTTGTAGCCGCCGAAGGCA
>JAYTTG010000541.1:0-3174 GCA_043745175.1 Microbacteriaceae bacterium | reverse complement strand
ACGACCTTTGTGTCATTGGAAATATTCGGGGCGGCTGACATAGGTGTCGGCGACGAACATGACCCCGCTGCCAGCCTCGAGCAGCTGGCGCACGGCATCGATCAAAGCCGGTGCGCGATCGGGGGGCAGCACGGTAATGAGCATGGTGAGGGTGTCATAGTCGTTGAAGAGCAGGGCCCCGGAGTGCTGGCCGTGGTGTCCGATGCCGGAGACTCCAGACACGGAGGTGTATCCAGTGGCTCCGGCGGAGGTGATGAGGTCGCGAATTGGGGGTGCGTCCCGGCCCGAGATCACAATCTCGATCTTGATCATCTGTATCAAACCATTCACTGGGTTGCTCCTTTTAGTGTGGGTGAGACCGGTTGCAGGGGTGACCAGCCGTAGGGGGTGTAGCGCTGCCAGCCCCCGCTCGGGTCGGTGCGTGCGGTCAGGGTGATCCAGTCGTTGTCGAACAGATTCCGCAGCACCTGGTTGCGGCTGACGATCTCTCCGATTTTTTCGAGTGGTGCTTGCGTGATGACGGCGAGGCGCATGGGTTCGTGGAAGAGCTCGTCGCCGATTCCGACTGACTGCCATGGGAGTCCACGCCGGAGGTCGCCGCCCTGGCCACTGAGTACCCCGAGGGTTCCGATCGCATTGTGCACGGTCTTGGTTCCGGCTCCGAGCCGGTCGGGGTTGAGGGCGGAGAAATAGTACTGATGGTTGATCCACTGGGCGACAACGACCGGGGCGGTGAGGATGCTTTCCAGCGCCGACCCGTCGGGGTCAAGTTCGTTGCGGTAGGAGTGCAGGAATACCCGGCGGTGAAGGTCGACATCGCGGCTGAGTTCCCGCGGGCCGATGATCATTGCGGCGTTGCCCGCGAGGCCAAGCTCCGGATACACCTCGGCCCAGTCGTGGGCGCGTCGCCGCAGCCGTGCGGGGGAATGGCGAGGTGATGCTCCGGGCAGATCCTTGGCCCGTTCCATGACGAGTCGGTCGGCGGCGGCGTGCTGGAGCTTTTCAAACTGCCGAAGTGCAGTGCGATGGGTGTCAGGCACCAGGTGGGTGTCGAGGATCGCAAGACGATCGGAAACTGTGTCATGTTCAGCGGCGAGAAAAAAGGTGTCGTTCGGAATCGTGATTCCCCGGGGGGCAAGCAGTCCTCTCACGGCGAGGTCATTGAAGATTGCCGCGGCAGCCCGCGCGTTAGGAGCGCCGGGGTTGCCGCCGCAGGCACCACAATCCAACGCCGACTGGTACAGGTTGTTGGCGCTCGTCGAACCGTGGCCGGCCAAAACTACAAGCGGTGCGAACCGGTTGAGTCCCATCATCCGGACCGCAGTTTCGGCGAGTTGCGCGCGTTCCGTAAGCGTGAACGCGGTGGACACTGTCGTCGCGGAGGGTGACGGCGGCACGGTGATCGAATCGAGCCGACGCGCGAGGGCTCCGGCTATCCCGGGAGCCAGGGTTCGCAGAAGGGTTCCAAGGCCGAGAAACCAACCTGCCGTCTCGGCGAGGGCAAACGGTGCCGCCGCTACACTGTCACCGGCATGCAGACCCGAAGCCAAGGCATCCCGCAGCCGTAGCCGAGCCGTTCGGCGCACCCCCGTCGAGCCATCGAGGGGCGCATCGGTGACTGTGTGCCGGGGTGAGAGCAGGGCGGGAAGTGAGTTCACTGCTTCGCGCGCGCCATAGCTGAGGAACCGGATCGGTACCCCGAAGAAACCGGCGAAACCGAGGGTCTCCACCTCCGGGGTACGCTCCAGATGGCGGCGGATACCCTCCGAGCGGGAGTCGATACACATCACCAGTTGAATAAGCGGGCGATCCGTCGCCTGCGCCTCGCTTCGCAGGGACGCCAAGAGTTCGTCCCGGTAGTGCAGTTCAAAGGCCCGCTGCCAGATGAACGGATGCTGGTGTTGCGGGTGGAGCGCCAAGAGCCGCGCGACGGCTTCCACCGTGTGCCGGTCGGTCGTCGTGGTGCCGCTGAGGTGCCGGGCCAACTGTTCGGCACGCATCCACACGTTTGCCGGCGACGGCTCGGCGTTTGATGGAAGATTCTTGGGCTTTGCACCGGAGGAGAGAGGCTCGCCAAGAACCCGTCGCAGAGTGAATCGCACCGCTAGGTAGGAGGTGAGGTCGATGTCGCCGACATGCTCGGCCCGCCATTTGATCTGGGCGGCCCAGCCGGGAAGCCCGGCAAGCTCCGCCCGCATCGCCCGATCCACCTCCGACTCGAGGATGTCGAGGCCGGCGATTGCTTCGGCGAGGGCGTCATCCGCCCGATCCGGTAGCGACCGTAGCCGACGCCGGGCCCGCAGCGAAATGTCGCTATCGTGGCAGGCCAGACGCCGCCACGCCTCGTAAAACCCGGTCCCACGGTCGGGCATCGCCCACAGTGGATCCGGATCCAGGTACGCAGCTACCCACTTTGCGGCCAGACCATCGACTCGATCCATCCGATCGTGGGTTATCGCCTCTTGTGAAATTGCCGGTAAGTGAAGAGGGAGTTCGGCGGCGAGTACTTCTGCACCGGTCAAAGTCAGTGCACCGATTTTCACTTGCCCGTGACGTGCTTCTGAAGCTCGCCGGAGCTCGGGAACTCTCTCGCACACCGCAGCGACCAGGTCTGTCTTGGTGATGCGCCCGGTGCGATAGTCCGAGTGGAACGCCGCGTCGGTGCGGGTGAGCCGGGCGGCGGCGGCCTGCTCGAAGGGCCGCCCTTCCTCACCCGCGAGCGGGTTCACAGCAATGAAGGACTTCAAAGGCCAGGACGGCACGATATCGTGCGCGGCCTGCGCAACTTTCGCGCGAATCAGAAGAGTCATCGGTGGGTACCTTTCACAGTAGGGAGGGTATTGGCCGTTCTCGGGTGTGTGGAGTCGCCGCAGCGAGGGTCCGCGCGTAGACGATGCGCCGCAGCGGCCCCGCGCTGCCACTCAGACGTACGAAGATCTCGATGGTGAAAAGAGCAACCGCGGGAATCAGCAGCAGCCAGGGGGAGGCCACAGCGCTGAGGAGGACTGGGGCCGCGATCAGTGAGTCGAACACGCCGAGGAACGCGGTGTACCCGAACGCGAGCACGATGGTGCTGGCCGCCCCGATGGCGAGCGTGACGACTGAGAAACGCACAAGCAGCATCGCGGCAAGTGAGACTGCCCCCGTGACCGCGACGAAGGCGAGGAAGGCGAC
>JAYTTG010000540.1:0-3190 GCA_043745175.1 Microbacteriaceae bacterium | reverse complement strand
TCATGGCGGGCATCTTCGCCCAGACCATCGTGTTCGGATCCACCTATTCGGGCTCGGCCATGGCCCAGGACCTGAAGGATGGCATCATCGACCGGTTCCGAACGCTGCCGATGAGCCCGTCGGCGGTGCTGATCGGACGCACCAACGGCGACCTGTTCATCAATGCCGTCTCGCTCGTCGTCATGATGGTGACCGGCTTCATCGTCGGCTGGCGCATCCGTTCGAGTCTCCTCGAGGCACTGGGAGCCATCGCGCTCCTGTTGCTCTTCGCCTACGCGTTCTCCTGGGTGATGGCCTTCATCGGTATGAGTGTGCGCAGCCCAGAGGTCATCAACAACGTCTCGTTCCTCATCCTGTTTCCTCTCACCTTCATCTCCAACGCCTTCGTTCCGAGCAACACCCTTCCGACACCGTTGCGCGTCTTCGCAGAGTTCAATCCGGTATCTGCGCTCGTCTCTGCGGTGCGCAACCTCTTCGGAAACACCCCACCGAACTCGCCGATCGCCGACAACTGGGCGCAGCAGAACCCCGAGATCACCGTGCTGATCGGTATTGTGGTGCTGCTCGTGGTGTTCGTGCCGCTGGCGATCCGCAAGTTCGCCAGCGTCAGCAGCCGCTAACGCCTGGTCAGTGTCGATCGCATCGAAACCGGGAGGCTACTCCCACATTCGCTGGCTACCGTGGTGAGATGACAGTCATCGCGATCACCGGTTCCACTGGCCATGTTGGACGCGCTGTGGCCGACCAACTCGCCGATCTGAGCCCGACACTCGTTGTGCGTGATGCCGCGAAAGCCCCGGGTATCGAGGGATCCCCGGTGAGGGTGACCGACTACACGGATGCCTCCAACTCGGTGCGCGCACTCGAGGGAGTCGACGTGCTGTTTATGGTCTCCGCCGCCGAGTCGAAGTTTCGCCGGGTACAGCACCGCACCTTCATCGAGGCGGCAGCCGCCGCGGGCGTCAGCCATATCGTCTATACCTCGTTCTTTGGTGCCGATCGCGACGCCGTCTTCACCCTCGGGCGAGATCATGCCGACGCCGAAGCCACGATCCGGGCGAGCGGAATGCACTTCACGCTGTTGCGGGACAACTTCTACTCCGATCTGCTTCCCCACTTTGCCGATGATTCCGGGGTCATCCGCGGCCCTGCCGGAGACGGTCGCGTCGCCGCCGTTGCGCGAGCGGATGTCGCCGACGTCGCCGCCGTTATCCTTCGGGACCCTGCGCCCCACGCTGGCATCACCTATGAACTCACCGGACCGGAAGCGCTCACGCTCGACGATGTCGCCGCGCGAGCCGGCGCCGTGATGGGGCGCACCCTCAGCTACGCGCCCGAAACCGTGGACGAGGCCTACGCGTCGCGCGCCCACTATGGCGCGGAGCAGTGGCAACTCGATGCCTGGGTGAGCACCTATACGGCCATCGCCGATGGCGCCACCGAACGCGTCACCGATCACGTCGAGCGGGTCTCCGGGCACCCCGCGCGCACCATCGAAAAGGCGTTATCTCGAAAAATGTAAAGCTCTTGCTCGTCGTGCTCTGTCCAAATCCGATTCGAATTCTCCGAGGCTTGCAGCTACACGGTCATGAGTTGGTCGAGTCGGCGCAGAATCAGCCCTTCGCGTAAAGCCCACGGGCAGATCTGTACCGA
The DNA here is from genome assembly GCA_043745175.1 of Microbacteriaceae bacterium. Lineage (GTDB taxonomy): Bacteria > Actinomycetota > Actinomycetes > Actinomycetales > Microbacteriaceae > Lacisediminihabitans. Next base: position 1,537 of record JAYTTG010000540.1, on the reverse strand, counting down.
GTCGACACCGAGGCCCTCCATGGCCGACTGTGCCACCAACGCAGCCGCGAAGAGTTGACGCGATCGCAGGACTGATACTCCCGGGAGTTCGGCGCGGTCCGCGGAAGCCATGGCCGACAACCGGTTGGCCCACAGGGCCAATTCGTTCACCCGCAACTCCCGCCGCACGAATGGCCCCTCCGCGCGGGGAGCGGAACCGGCGACGCGGGCGAGCGAGCGGAAAGATTTCGAAGTTGCCACCACGATTGTCGGCGGGGTCAACCGCCCGATGTCCGCGATCGGACCTTCGAGCACCTCGCGGATGTGCTTGCGAACAGCCTTGATGCTCTTAGCGGACGGCGGATCCGCATCCAGAAAGTCCCGCGTGAGTCTTCCCGCGCCGAGCGGAAGGGACACCGCGAGTTCGGGTAGCTCGTCGGCTCCCATCGCCATTTCGAACGATCCGCCGCCGATATCGAGACTGAGGATTCTGCCCGCTCCCCAGCCGTACCATCGGCGCACCGCGAGGTAGGTTGCGGCCGCCTCGTCGGTTCCACTCAGCTCGATGAGCCGGATACCGGTTTCAGCGTGCACCCGCTCAAGCACTTCCGATCCGTTGCTGGCTTCGCGGATGGCCGACGTGGCGAAGGCCATCAGGTCTTCCGCTCCGTGCTCTTCCGCAAGCTGTGCGGCAGCGGCCACAAATTCGATCAAAACACGCTGGCCAGCATCCGAAATCGCGCCGCCATCATCGAGGAAGGCGATGAGTTGCAGTGGACGTTTGTGTGAGGTGAACGGGATAGGTCGGGCACCGGGATGCGCGTCGACCAGCAACATGTGAACGGTATTCGACCCGATGTCAAGCACGCCAAGTCGCATGAGACAAATCTAGCGGCTGGAAGCAGCAGCGTTCCGAGGACTGTCACCGAATCCGGATCAGCGACCCGCCGCGTATCCCTGCGCACCACGCGGATTCGCCGCGGCGCTGAGCAACCCGGTGCTGGCATCCCGGCCCACCGAGGAGAGCCGCCCGAGGCTCCAGTCACCCGCCACGGTGATGCGATGACCTCGCCTGCGCAGCTCGGCGATGACATCCGCCCCCAGCCTCCCCTCGACCACCGCGCCGCCGGGCTCCCAGGTGCGTGGCCAGAAGGACTCGGGAAACGAGGTCGTGTGGAATGCCGGCGCGTCGATCGCCTCCTGGGGTGAATAGCCGCCGACCAGGGTGCGCAGCAGGTACAACAACTGCCACTGGTCCTGTTGGTCGCCGCCGGGTGTACCGAGGGCGGCGATCGGATACCCGTCGCGCAGCAGCAGCGTGGGGGTCAGGGTGGTTCGTGGACGCCGGCCAGGCACGAGGGCCGACGGCGAACTCGGGTCGAGCCACATCATCTGTAGTCGGCTGCCCAGGCAGAATCCGAGCTCGGGGATCGTGGGTGAGGACTGCAGCCACCCGCCAGAGGGTGTCACCGAGATCATGTTGCCCCACGCGTCGACCACATCGATGTGGCAGGTGTCTCCGGCGGTGACTCCGGCGGGGGAGACCGTCGGCTCGCCA